>JAAYDO010000177.1 GCA_012729225.1 Bacteroidales bacterium
ACCGTATGCCTGATATAATAAGCTGCCGTTCATATCTGATATGGTTGGGGAACCACAAAGATAATGAATTGGCGGCTTTTTCTATACTAACTATATAAACTTGCCAACGCAATTCGGGGATGAACCCTTTTTCCTAAAAAGTACATCATTTCGTTCTCTTAAACTATATGGTTCGTGAGTAAATACCATATGGTTGCAACTCTTATACCATATGGTTACTGGTCACAGATATATACCTTTTTTTGTTTTCAGATCCAGCCATCAACCCGAATTCGTCAAACTTGCATTCTTTCAAATCATGCATTCAAGGCACAGGTTGGTCAGCAACTTCATCATGAACATGGTGGCAATTCTGGTTGCATATTGCTTCTTCGACAACAAGCCGAAAGCACTTGACGGGTTTGATGTAGAGAATACCAGACAACTTATACCATTTTGAGATTTCTTACCACGAACTATGGTAAAGTAGAGATTACTCTAACTATGGAACTTTTCTTATCTGGAAAATCCAATAAAAAAAAGAATGGCAACAGATTAATACCTGTTGCCATTCTTTTTTCCAAGGCTCAAGAAAGTCATTTATCTATTGTTAGAAGAAAGTTACTCCTCCTTGAGAATCATATCTATTGCGGCTGCTACAGAAGCTATAGCAACACGCTTTTTTTCGTCCGTCAAAGAAGGATCGATATTCACGGCATACTTATCAGCATTTGTGAAAAGTTCCTTGCCGAGACCATTCCACTTCTTATCCACAGAACCTATCTTCTGACCATTAGCATCAAGAATCTCAAAATTCCAAGCCTTCCAGTCTCCTTGGATAGAAGCAATATCGTTCCCCAGGTTGTCAAGGAGTTTGAACTTAGGCTTGAAAGAAAACTTCTGCTTGAAAGAGCCTATCAATTCTCCTGCCTCATTGAATATTTTCACCTTAGACATAAAGAAAGTGACGCCTCTCTTGAGCTGAGCGATACGCTTGCCGTCAATGTTCAACACATTGAGTTCAAAAGGCATGTTGGATTTGCTCAGCAGGAGACCAAGCAGAATATGCAGTCCAGACTTATGCTCCTGAATAGCACCAATTTCCTGGCCTTCACCATTATACACTTTGTAAGCATTCGAAATCTTGAAGAGTCCTATTTTCTCGTCAATAACGAACGTATTATTAAAAAAGAAACTGTCCATTTAAATAGTATTTTAGATGAGTAGATTTGACGAACAACATGACAAGTTCTCTTACAAGATGGATTGTATCTTCTTATCAAATTCCTCTTGTGAATCAGCGCCACTTGTCATCTGTATATTTTCTCCACTGCAAAAGAAGATAGTGGGCAAACCATTAATGCCATATATCTCCAACAACTCAGGACAAGCATCAGCATCCACCTTATAGAACTGAACTTTTCCCTTATACTTCTTAGCCAATGCCTTCATATATGGATCAATCTGCTTGCAGTAGCCACACCAGTCTGCCCAGAAGTCAATCACGCAAGGACCTTCTCCAATATAAGTCCCTGCATTATCTTTTGAAGCCACAAGCTGATAGAACTCTTTTGTGTTGATAGGGCGACAAGTACCATCTCCCCAAGCAGACAGAGCCTCAGCATCTTCATCATCGAGAATATCATCATCCAAATCCCCGTAGAAGTCATCGGCATCTTCATAGTCCATCTCTTCATCTTCTTCACTCATAGCTGTTGCCTCGGTATCTGAACCATTCACAGCACAGCCTATACATCCCGTAAACCCTATCATCAATCCAAAAACCATGGCGAGAACCAAAATCCCACCAATATAAAACTTAAAATTCTGTTTCATCATAATTATATTTATATTTTACAATCCTCTTTTTCGAGATTCACCTCTTATGAAAAAGTTTTCTCTCGAAAAGAAAAAGAAAGTTTGTTTACAATCTCGCAAACAAACTTTCCCTTGAGCATGAATGCTCTTTTACTTTTCTATGTCCGAAAAAACAGATTCGCAACGATTACTCGAATACAACACTGTCGTCCTCAACCTCAACAAGAGAATCCATGTCAAAATCGAGAGAGTCAGACGCTGCGTTGAGAGCTGCGAGAGAGTCTGCCTGAGCGATAGAGTCAGCAACCTGATTAATCTTGTTGAGAGCATCTGTGCAACCAGTGCAAGAAGCGAATGATACTGCTACTAATGCTATAGCAGCGAAGAGAATCTTTTTCATAATCTTCTAATTAAATTTAACTTTTGCTTTTTACTTAAGTTTATGACATAAAGTCAAAAATTTGCTTAGCAGCCACCTTTGCCTGGAAGTCCTCTTCAGAAGACATCAAATACTTGATGCCATCAATGAGACCAAGGATTGCGCTCAAACCGAAGCACAGATAAAGAAGAAGGTAGATGACACCACCTTTTGAGTTTCCAAGGTAAAACTTGTGAATGCCGAGACCACCAAGAAGAATGACCAAAATACCTGCAGTTGTCTTATCTTTCATAATACATTGTTTTCTCGCGGTTGAGATATTATTTTAGGTCATTATTAAGAGAAAAGGATGAACCGCCATCCACTCCCTTTTTTTGATTAGATTAAACTTTCTTCACATTTTGCGCCCAAAGGTACAAACTTTTTCATACAAAACAAATGAAATGACATTTTTTTATTCATAAAAGAAGTTTTTTCTTGTCTTTTATGTCAGAAAAGTCTATTTTAAAACAATAATATCACCTTTTCCCCTGTTTGTCACACCTAAAAAAAAGTGAAATGCACTTATTTGTTTGGGTAAGTCGAAAGAAAGTAGTATTTTTGCCGAAAAATAGCACGCAAAGATGCTTATTACATATATATAATGATACCAGAATGAATATTCGCATATTGACCCTCATATCCATCCTCATGTGTGCATGCCTTGCCCCTCTCGAAGCACAAGAGCTCAACTGCACCGTCAGAGTGAATCACGCACAAGTGCAAGGCACCAGTGCTGACATCTTCGAGTCTCTGGAGTCCGCTATCAACGAATTCATGAACAATCGTTCGTGGACAGAACTTCAGTATCAGAGGGAAGAGCGCATCGACTGCACACTCAACCTCACAGTGCAGAAATACAACAAGGAGACCAACCTGTTCACTTGCGAACTCCTCTTTCAAGTAATCCGCCCTGTGTTCAACACCAACTACACCTCTACCATCTTCTCCAAGAGAGACCCCAGTTTCGTGTTCACCTACCAGCCACAGGATGCGCTTGAGTTCAACGCCAACAATATGAACAACAACCTCACTGCTATGCTCGCCTACTACGCCTACCTTTTCATTGGAATGGACCTCGACACTTTTTCCCCTCTTGGTGGAACAGCGGTGCTACAAATAGCAGAGTCTATTGTCAATAACGCACAGACCATGTCCGAACCAGGCTGGAAGGCTTTTGACAAGGCAGACAATCGTCATGGCATCATCAACGACTATCTCGACTCTTCCCTTGAACCCTTCCGCCTTTTACAATACAAATACTACCGACAGGGACTTGACGAGATGGCACAAAATGCCGACCGAGGTCGCAGTGCTATCACAGAGGCTTTGGGAATGCTCAAGGAGGCTCGTAGCAACAAGCCCCTATCCATGTTGCCACAGATATTCACCGACTTCAAGCGCGATGAAATCGTAAACATCTACGCAGGTCAGCGTGGCACTGCCAAAGAGAAAGAGACTGTCTTCAACATCGTGAGCGACATCAACGCCAGTCAAAATACCTATTGGAATAGAATCAAACAATGATACAACATCTGCATATAGAGAACTACGCTCTCATCGAACTTCTCGACCTCGACCTGCAATCAGGCTTCTCCACCATTACAGGTGAGACAGGAGCGGGAAAGTCCATCATCATTGGAGCCATCTCACTCTTGCTGGGACAGAGAGCAGACATCAGCGCCATCAAGAAAGATGCCAAACGGTGTGTGATTGAAGCCACCTTTGATGTGAAGAGTCAGCACCTTGATGCTTTCTTTCAGGAAAACGACCTCGACTTCGATGGCACAGAGTGCATCATCCGCCGCGAACTCACCTCTGCGGGCAAGTCACGTGCTTTCATCAACGACAGCCCAGCCTCACTGGCTCAACTCAAGGAGTTGGGGCAACAGTTGCTCGACGTGCATTCACAGCACAAGAACCTTCTCCTTGGCAAAGAAGACTTCCAGTTGGGCATCATAGACATGATAGCCAGCAATGCAAACTTGCTCACTGATTATCAGAAAGAGTATCAAGCCTACAAGAAGTCGGTCAGACAACTGGAAGAATCACGCCAAGAGGCGCAACAGAACAGGGAAGACGAAGAATTCATCCGTTTTCAGGCAGAGCAACTTGCCGATGCCGACCTCGAAGAGGTGGACCAAGAAGAACTTGAACAAGAGTCTGAAACCCTTGAGCATGCAGAAGAAATCAAGACATCACTTTATCAGGCAGCCAATGCCCTTCAGTCGCCTGACGAAGGAACAGATGCCCTCCAACTGATCAAGCACTGCCTATCCTCTCTCCGCTCCATCGCATCAGTCTATCCTGCTGCTGAAGAATGGAGCGAGCGATTGGACTCCTGCTACATTGACTTGAAGGATATGGCAAGTGAAATGGATAATCAGGCAGAAGATGTGGAATACAACCCTCGTCGTCTGGAGCAAATAAACGACCGCCTCAACACTATCTATTCCTTGCAGAAAAAGCACCATGTGGACAGCGTACAAGAACTCCTTGAAATACAGCACACTCTGGAGGAACGACTCATGCACATTGACAATTCTGATGAATGGCTCAACCAGTTGGAGAAAGACATGGAGGCACAGAGGGAAAAGGCTTTAGCCGTGGCACAGAAACTCTCTAAATCTCGCCAGTCATCTGCCAAGAAAGTGGAAAAAGAAATGATTGAGCGTCTGTTGCCACTCGGCATGGCGAATGTACAGTTCAAGTGCCGCATCGTCGCTCATACCAGCGAACTCACTCCCACAGGCATTGACCAGGTGCAGTTCCTCTTCAATGCCAACAAGAGCGGTGAACTTCAGCCCGTCAGCCAGATAGCCTCAGGAGGAGAGATGTCACGCGTGATGCTGGCTCTCAAGGCCATGGTAGCAGGCACCATCCATCTGCCTACTATCATCTTTGATGAGATAGACACAGGTGTGAGCGGTTCTGTGGCAGAAAAGATGGCACGCATCATGCAGGAAATGGGCAACAACGGGTGTCAGGTCATCTCCATCACCCACTTGCCACAGATAGCCTCTCTGGCAGACCATCACTTCCGAGTTTACAAGGAAGACTCCACCGATGCAACCCTCAGCCATATCATTCCGCTTTCTCAAGAGGAGCGGGTGGAAGAGATTGCCCACATGCTCAGTGGAGAAGAACTCACACAGGCAGCCCTCGACAATGCTAAGGCTCTCCTGAAAACCCAATAAAGATACAGCAGGGATTCTACCATTCCTGACCATACAAGAAAATGAAAAGAAACACCATACTTACATTCATCATGTGTCTTGCGACACTGATTGGCAATGCCCAACCCAAGTTCTTAAACAAAGTTCAGAAGAGCATTGTATCGCTCAACACCTACGACCGCCAAGGAAACCTGCTCCATCAGGGCATGGCGTTCTTCACAGGCGAAAACGGAGAAGGAGTGGCAGACTACCGCACCTTCAAGGGTGCTCACAAGGCAGTAGTGATAGACGACAAAGGCAAGCAGACTGACGTCAAGTTCATTTTGGGAGCAGACGACACCTATTCAATGGTACGCTTTACCACCTCCACCAAGACTACCCCACTCTCATTGGCAACAGCACCCCAACCCTTGAAATCTTCCGTTTGGGTTTTGGCTCATGCAGGGAACAACCAACTGAAGAGTGCCCACCCCACAGTCGAGACTTCCGAAATGATTCAGGAGAAATACGCCTACTATGGACTCAACACCCAGATGGATGACGACATGATAGGCGCACCTGTGTTCAACGAATCAGGCATGCTTGTGGGCATACTCCATTCGAAGATTGGAGAGAAAAGCTACGTGCTTGACATTCGTTTCCAAAACGAACTAACCATGAAGGCTATTCCTGGCACTTCCGCCTCTACAGCCTTGAGCAACATCTTCATCCCCAGAGCCCTCCCATCCAGCGAGCAAGAAGCCCTTGTGTATATCTACATGCAGTCGCAAGTAGCCAGCAATGAGGCGTACATGGACATGCTCAACCGTTTCATAGAGGCTTATCCCAAGAATGCCGAAGGATATTTTCGCCGTGCCACTCCACTCATCGATCTCCAGCGATTTGACGAGGCTGAGGCCGACATGCAGAAGTATCTCTCCATGGCAGATAACAAGTCGCAAGGTTACTATAATGCGGCTTCCCTCATCTTCGACAAACTGCGCCTGCAACCAGAACCAGCCTATGCCAAATGGACAGAAGATGTCGCCATCAGTTATCTGGACCAGTCCATCGCCGCACAAAGTGCCTACCCCAATGAGAGTGAGCGTAGCCTCAACGACGTAAGATGTCGAGCGCTCAAAGGAGAATTATATCTCAACAAACACGATTACGACAACGCCATCAGCAGTTATGAAAGCCTCTGCAAAGACTATAAGCCACTGCCCACCTACTACTACATGATCAGCCTTGCCCGTGAAGGGAGAGGGGACTCCATCGAGGCAGTCATTGCTCCTATAGACAGTGCCCTTGCGCTCTATGGCGAGCCTCTGCCCACCGAGGCTGCCTCCTATGTGATTCGACGTGGTCAGATCCTTGCCAATGCAGACCGTTTCCGCGAGGCTGTGCTCGACTACAACCGCTACAGCTACATCCTGCAAAATAAGGTCGGAGCCGTTTTCTACTATGAGCGTTCACAGATAGAAGTCAATGCGCGCATGTATCAGCAGGCACTCGAAGACATCAACAAGGCTATCGAACTCGCCCCCACCGTGCCACTCTACCATGTGGAGAAAGGTGCCATCACCGTAAGAGTAGAACTCTACGACGATTGCATCAAGGCATGCCAAACCGCCATATCCCTCGATCCGTCCATCATTGACGCCTATCGTATCATGGGGTATGCTCAGTTGAAGAAGGGCGACAAGACCAGCGCACGCCAGAACATGCAGAAAGCCATAGACATGGGCGACGAGAATGCCAAGAAGATTATGGAAAGTGAATTCTGATCTGTCTTCTGTTGAAAAATGATGACAAAATCATAAAATTCACATTTCCAAAAATTCACAAAATCTACATCGCCGGCACGGAACACCCACACATCTGTATCAGTATCAGCCTCCAATTTGCTCTCACACCCCTTCATATCAGCCAAGAAAAAGGTGGTGGAATTATCTAAGACTCGTCTCGAAGGCATCTCGAAGGCATCTCGAAGGCTCGCAGAAGCATGGGGAGAGAAGGTTTGTCCGTAAAGGATTCTTTATCATTATTGTTTCATGTCAAATAGAAGTAAATGTGCGAGTGCCTCTTGAAAGTAGGATGGAGTTTACACGCATGAATCACGTGAGTCCGACACAAGAAACTCATGTTTGGTTAAAAGACGACACTTATCCCGAACTGGAGTATTTATAACAAAAAAACATTAAAAACAACATATTTTTGAGGACATAGGGCAATAGTAAGCGAAGAAAGCACTATATTTGCATGTTTTTGTGTGCATGCGTGACAATCTTACCTTGGTGCACACGGAGGAAAGAGATAAAACAATCATAAATTCTAAAAACATATAAGGAAAATGAAAAAAATGATGATGATGGCGGCTGCTGTTGCGGTGTCTGCCATGGCATTGGTTTCTTGCGAAGGTGGCTCGAAAGCCTCCCTCAATGACAGCGTGGACTCTTTGGCTTACGACCTCGGCGTGGGTCAGTCTGAATCTCTGAGACAGTACATGATGCAGATGGGTGTTGATACAACCCAAATGGATGATTTCATCAAGGGAATCAAGGAAGGTGCACTCAACGAGGCTGATCCTAAGAAGGAGGCTTACTTGAAGGGTCTGGAGATTGGTGCTCAAGTACAGCAGATGGCCAAGGGATTGGGTTATCAGGTGTATGGCGACGACAGCACGAAGACCGTGAAGGTGAAGAACATCGTGGCAGGTCTCATTGACGGCTTGAAGCGCAAGGAGGGCACTCCCACACCAGAGGATGCCTACAACTCTTTTGTGAAAAGGAGCCAGGAACTGACCAATGCCCAGTTGGAGAAGAAATATAGCGATAGTAAGAAGAAGAACGAGGAATACCTCCGGGAGAACGCCAAGAAGGAAGGTGTGAAGACGACCGAGAGTGGTCTTCAGTATAAGGTGCTCGTGGAGGGTGATGGAGCTCTTCCTGCAGATGATGCCAAGATTCAGGTGAACTATGAAGGCAAGTTGATAGACGGCACTGTTTTTGACAGCAGTTACACCAACAACACTCCTTTCGTGGTGGATATGGCTCATCCTGGCGTGATTGCAGGTTGGGTTCAGGTGCTGAAGATGATGCCAGCTGGTTCTAAGTGGGAAGTGACGATCCCTCAAGAACTTGGTTATGGCCCTAATGGAAATGGTCCTATCCCTCCATTCTCAACTTTGATCTTCACTATGGAGGTCTTGAAATAATTGAACAGGAGATTTGTTGAAAAGAAGAAAGATATGAAAAAGTTTCTTACAATATCTTTAGCAGCGTTTGCCATGGCAAACGCTGTTTTCGCGCAATCAGAACAGCAAGCATCAGTCATCTCCAGCAAAGAAGCAGCCAAGGTCAAAAAGGCTCAGGATGCCGCAGACCTGAAGGCTTTCAAGGCAAAGCAACAGGCAGAACTTTCCGCATTCATCGAGGCACAGAAGAAAGGTCTTCAGCCCATGAGGATAGAGAAACCAGTGATGGTCACTCCAGACGACTCTTTGGCTTACCTCTTCGGTATTGCACAGTCAAACGGACTGGAGAATTATGTCACCAGCCAGAAGAAAGTGGAGAAGGAATTTCTGAACACGTTTACGGAGGCACTTCTCAGCCGTGCCTCGGGCAAACCAGAAGACAAAGAAGCATCCGCTCGGAGTGCGGGCACTGAAATAGCAGACCAAATTGTGACCATGACCCAGCAGTTCTCGAACGACTACTATGATGGCGAGAAGGGCAAGAGCATCGATGCTAAGATTGTAGCAGCAGGTATTGTGGCTGGAATGTTGGGGCAGTCAGAGATTTCTGTAGATAGCGCCAACAGCGTGTTTCAGAAGACGATGATCGCACATCAGAATGCTCGCTACGTAATGATTCGTGAGGAGGGAGAGAAGTTCTTGGCTGAAAACAAGACCAAGCCTGGTGTGGTAACCACAGAAAGCGGCTTGCAGTATAAGGTAATCACGATGGGCACAGGCGAGAAGCCTGTAAGAGGTAAAAAGGTCGTTGTGGACTATGAGGGTCGCCTCATCAATGGAACCGTGTTTGACAGCAGTTATCAGCGTGGTGAACCAGCCATATTTGAAGTGGATCAAGTCATCTCTGGCTGGACTGAAGCCCTCATGCTCATGCCTGTTGGCTCTAAATGGGAACTCTACATCCCCTACCAGCTGGGATATGGAGAGCGTGGTGCAGGCTCTAACATCAAGCCCTACTCTGCTTTGATTTTCACAGTGGAACTGAAAGGAATTGAATAATGAAAAAGTATCAGATTATCAACAACGTGGTTGGTTGGGCGATTTTTGCCATTGCTGCATTCACCTACTGCTCCACGATTGAACCAACGGCCAGTTTCTGGGACTGTCCAGAGTTCATCACCACTGCTTTCAAGTTGGAGGTGGGTCACCCTCCTGGCGCACCTTTCTTCATGCTGTTTGGCAAGTTCTTCACACTCTTTGCCAATGACACTTCTGAGGTGGCAAAGATGGTCAATATCATGAGTGCTCTGCTCAGTGCGGGCTGTATCCTGTTCCTCTTCTGGAGCGTGACCCATCTGGCCAAGAAGTTGCTTGTGAAGGATGAGGAAGAGCCTTCTATTGGTCAGATTTTGGCAGTGATGGGCAGTGGTATTGCTGGCGCACTCATCTACACTTGGAGCGACACCTTCTGGTTCTCTGCTGTGGAAGGTGAGGTTTACGCCTTCTCAAGCTTCTTCACCGCATTGGTGTTCTGGCTCATTCTGAAATGGGAAAACAGCGCCGACAAGCCTCATTCAGACCGCTGGCTGGTGTTCATCGCCTATTTGGTCGGCTTGAGCATTGGCGTGCACTTGCTCAATCTGCTCTGTATTCCAGCCATCGTGCTCGTTTTCTACTACAAGAAGAGTAAGAATCCTACAGGCAAGGGGTCTTTGATTGTGCTGGGCGTGTCAGCCCTGATCGTGGTGGCTGTACTCTATGGCATTGTGCCCGGCATCGTAAAGATTGGCGGCTGGTTTGAACTGCTGTTTGTCAATACCCTCGGCATGGCATACAACACAGGTCTTTACATCTACCTCGCCCTGCTTGTGGTTGCACTCATCTGGGCTTTGTGGGAAACCACTCAAGCCAAGAGCAACACACGTATGTATATCTCCTTCATCACATGCACGGCTCTTCTGGGCATTCCATTCTACGGACATGGTGCTTCATCTGTGGTGATTGGCATCATTGTGCTGATGGTATTGGCGTTTGTGCTCTTCTTCACAAAGAAAGCCACTCCACGTATCCTCAACACCGTCATCCTCTGCATGACCCTGATGACAGTGGGCTACAGTTCTTATGCTGTGATTGTGATTCGCTCCACTGCCAATCCTCCTATGGACCAGAACTCTCCCGAGGATGTGTTCACACTGGGTGAGTATCTGGGCCGTGAGCAATATGGCGAGCGTCCACTTCTCTGGGGACAGACCTACAAGTCGCAGGGTGAACTAAAGGACAACGGTGACGGCTACCTTACTTATGTCACCAAGCAAGGAGCTCCTGTGTATCAGCGTAAGGCGAAAGAGAACGACAGTGAAAAGGACGAGTATGTGAAGATTCGTGATAAGTTCTCCATCAAATATCCAGACGACCAGTGCATGCTCTTCCCTCGCATCTATAGCGACGATCCTCTGCACGTTCGTGCTTATGAGTCTTGGCTGGGTGGTGACATTTCCTACAAGTCTGTGCTTTATAATGTGCCAGGCGAAGGTGGCAGAACCTTGGAGATTCCAGACCAAAGAACAAATATGCGCTTCTTCCTTTCCTATCAGATGAATTGGATGTATTGGCGCTATTTCATGTGGAACTTTGCTGGTCGTCAAAACGACATTCAGGGCAATGGAGAACTGGAGCACGGCAACTGGCTCTCAGGTTTCAGCTGGTTGGACAACATGCGCTTGGGCAATCAAGACTTGTTGCCATCAGACCTGAAGGAGAACAAGGGTCGCAACATCTTCTTCTGCATGCCTCTCATCCTCGGCTTGCTTGGCTTCTTCTGGCAGGCTTTCCGCGACAAGAAGGGCATCCAGCAGTTCTGGGTAGTGTTCTTCCTATTCTTCATGACGGGTATCGCTATTGTCATTTACCTGAATCAGACACCGCTTCAGCCTCGTGAGCGTGACTATGCTTATGCAGGTTCGTTCTATGCGTTTGCCATGTGGTGTGGTTTGGGCATTGCTGCCATCTACGAGTTCTTGAGCAATTGGCTCGGCAAGAAGATGGAGAAACGAATGGCCACGATTGTGGCAGGTCTCATCGGACTTGTGCCTGCCATTGCAGTACCTCTGCAAATGGTGAGCCAGACATGGGATGACCATGACCGCTCTGACCGCTATGTGTGCCGTGACTTTGGATTGAACTATCTGGAGACAATTCCTCACGACGGTGTGATTTTCACCAATGGTGATAACGACACCTTCCCACTTTGGTATAATGAAGATACGGAAGGTAAGCGCACAGATGTGCGTGTATGCAACCTTTCTTATTTGCAGACAGACTGGTATATCGACCAAATGAAGCGTCCTGCTTATGAAGGAAAGGAACAATCCAGTCCACTTCCTATCTTGTGGAAGAGACATCAGTACACGACTGGCCAACATGAGATGACTGACGTGAACCCTGAGATACGTTTGGGTGGGGGGCGCATCAGCATGAAGGATTTGGTTGTCCAAGTGATGGAACAAGAACCAGAAATGGCAAAACGTCTGTGGGGCGACAACCCATTTGAACTCAAGACAGCCATCCACAAGTTCCTCCTCAAGGAATATGAAGGACTCTCGGAAGAAGACGAGCAGATGGTGCAGGCTCTCCCAGCCTGTCTGCCCAGCGACAGCCTTGTGGTGACTGTGGACAAGGAAGCAGTGAAGCGCTCTGGCATGCTGATTGACAACGACAGCATTCCTGACGAGATGGTGATTGACCTGACAGGACAGAGCCGCGTATCTAAGAGTTTTGTGATGATGCTTGAGATGATAGCAGAGTCCAACTTCTCCAGACCACTGTATATGTCCACCACTGTAGGTTCCAGCAACTACGGCAACCTCTTCAAGAATTTCATTCAGGAAGGTATTGCATGGCGAATCAGTCCGTTCCACTTTGCAGACAATCAGCCATTGTTCACTAAGTGTGATACAGAGAAGATGTATGACAACATGATGAACAAGTATCAGTATGGAAACTTGAAGCAGCCTGGACTCTATATTGACGAAACCACGATGCGCATGTGCTACACCCATCGCCGCTGGTTTGCTCAACTCATCACCAATCTGGTGAAGGAGGGCAAGAAAGAAAAGGCACAGAAAGCACTGGAGAAATGCGAGAAGGAAATTCCTGCCTACAACGTGCCTCACGACGTGAACAGCTCCTCTCTCGATATTGCTGCAGCCTTCATCAACTGTGGCAAGCCTGAAAAGGCTGTTCCTATTCTTGACTCGCTCGTGAAGCGATCCACTGAATATGTGAAATGGTACCTGTCGCTCAGCAACGTCTATTTTGCTAACAGCGTACGTGACTGCCAGCAGGAGATTGTTTGTTTGGCAACAATTCAGGACATGTATAGCAACATCAATTCATCCAAGTACCAGCAGAAGGCACAGCAGATGGAGAACCCTCTCCAGATTCTGTATGGCGCATTCCTCAGCAAGTGCGATGGAGCAGGAATTAGAGCAAAGTAAACGACACTGTAAACAGAAACAGTAAACGACAAGAAAAGATGTTTATCGAGCAACCAAGCAGATGGCTCAGATGGCTCTACCCCAGTGCTATTTGGAGAATGGATCCTACAGAGAAGGCAGTGTACCTGACCTTCGATGATGGTCCTATTCCCGAGTCCACTCCTTGGTTGCTCGACACGCTTGACAAATATAATGTGAAGGCAACCTTCTTCATGGTGGGAGACAATGTGAGGAAATACCCTCATCTGTTTGAGGACATTCGCAAACGAGGTCACAGACTGGGCAACCACACATTCAACCACATTGGAGGATTGTTAATGTCCAGCCGCAGGTATCTGCGCAATGCCAACAAGGCCGACCACCTGATAGGCACGAATCTTTTCCGTCCTCCAAGAGGATGGATGAGAAATCGTCAATACATCAGGTTGCGCCGTCACTACACCATTATCATGTGGGATCTCGTGACTCGCGACTACTCTAAAAATCTGACACCAGAGGAGGTGCTGAACAATGTGAAGCGTTATGCCCGCAATGGCTCAATCATCACCTTCCACGACTCTCTGCGTAGCATCGACAAACTCAAGGTCATCTTGCCAGACTGTCTTGAATGGCTCAGAGACCAGGGGTATGAGTTCAAGGTGTTTGACGAACATCTGCAACATTCCAGAAAACTGAAATAAGGACTGATGCTTTTTAGCAGGTTCAACAAAAGTAGAGAGGTGGTATTGATTTGCCACCTCTCTACTTTTATCTCATCTGTTATAGCCTATTATATCACATGCGCCAATCCTGTATTGGATAGCGGAGGATAATCCTCGCCATGTGTCGAAGTTCTTACTGATGGATGTGCCATGGTGATTAATACTGAAAAATCATATTTCCCCGAAATCACAAAATTCACATTTCTGCCATGAAATGCTCGCCTCCTGTTCTCACACCACTTCTTGATACCAAGTAAAAAGGTAGTGGAATTATCTGAGATTCTTATCGAAGGATTACCGAAGGAATATCGAAGGATTGCAGAAGCATGGGGAGAGGAGCTTGATGAACAAAGGATTGTTTATCTTTTCCATACCATGCCGATTGGGTATGAATGAGCAAGCACTTCCTGATGGTTGGATGAAGTTCTTTCTTGTGAATAGCGTGAGTTTGGCACAAGAAACTTAGGTTTGGTTAAAAGACGATGCTTGTCCCAGCCAAGAGTATCGTATGTAAAGGCTATTCGTCTTCCGCCAAAACAATCTTGGCAAAACCTCCTGTCTCCACCTTATCCTCAGACTTATCAGTCACACAGATAGGAACTTCCTTCTTGATACTCTGGTCAAGCGAGATCAGAGTTTCGGTAGAATCCACACCTGTGATGCCTTGAATCCTGCGGTTGAGGAGGTCCATGAGTTGCTCATTATCACGTGCATAGAGTTTGACGAGCATAGTGTAAGGGCCAGTAGTGTAGTGGCATTCCACAATCTCAGGAATCTTGCTGAGTTCGCTCACCACTCGCTCGTACATAGAACCTTTTTCCAGACAGATGCCCACATAGGTGCATGTCTTATACCCAAGGCTCTTAGGGTTGATGACATAGCCAGAACCCACAATCACATTGCTGTCAATGAGGCGCTGCACTCGTTGGTGGATGGCGGCACGAGACACGCCACATACAGCAGCAACGTCCTTGAAAGGAATGCGGGCGTTCGCTGAGATTATCTCCATAATCTGTTTGTCAAGTTTATCAATCTTCTCCATTTGGGTAAGTGTATGTTTTCTGTTTTGTTGAAAATAAAACAAATTGTAAACAAAATTAGTTTGTTTTTTTCTATTTGTAAAACAAAACAACAAAAAAACATATCTTTTCTCATAAAAACTAACTTTTTGACGATAAAAACAAAAGAAAAGCACTAATTTTGCATGACTAAAATGACAATTTGAAAGAGAAATGAAGACTTTAGTATTTGCCAGCAATAACGCTCACAAATTAGAAGAGATACGTGCCATTCTGGGCAAGGATTTTGAAGTGAAGAGCCTGAAAGACATTGGTTGTGAGACCGACATCCCTGAAACGGGAAGCACCTTTCGCGAGAATGCCCTACAGAAAGCAACTTATGTGAAGGAGCACTTTGGTTTTGACTGCTTTGCCGATGACTCGGGTCTGCAAGTGGAAGCACTGAATGGCGAACCAGGGGTGTACTCCGCTCGCTATGCCACTATGAATGGTCACACAATGGATTCTGGAGAGAAGGACGACATCAACATGGACGTTTTGCTCCAGAAGATGGAGAAGGAAGAGAACAGGAAGGCCTGTTTCCGCACCTGTATTGCGCTCATCTATGAAGGAGAAACACACTATTTCGATGGTGTGGTGAATGGACTCATCATCAGAGAGAAACGTGGAGAGGGAGGCTTTGGCTACGACCCCATCTTCATGCCAGAAGGCTATGAGCAGACCTTTGCTGAGTTGGGCAACGAATTGAAGAACAACATCAGCCACAGAGCCAGAGCCGTGGCCCAACTGGTCGCATTCCTCAAATGAATACAAAAACCGACGCACAGTCTTGGTGCGTTGGTTTTTTTGTGCTATCTTTGTATCATCAAAGGAAAACAAACAATATGGCAAATTATATTTTTGAACATAAAGACAAGGTGCGTGACTATGAGTGCGACCTTCAGGGCATTGTGAACAATGCCAACTATCAACATTATTTGGAACATTGTCGCCACGAATTTCTTCTGAACAACAACATCAGTTTTGCAAAGCTCCACGAGCAGGGCACAGACGCTGTAGTGGCTCGTCTGACCATGCAGTTCAAAGTGCCGTTGAAGAGTGGCGACGAGTATGTAACAAAGCTTTGGATCAAAAAGGAAAGCG
Organism: Bacteroidales bacterium; assembly: GCA_012729225.1. Taxonomy (GTDB): domain Bacteria; phylum Bacteroidota; class Bacteroidia; order Bacteroidales; family Bacteroidaceae; genus Minthosoma. Next base: position 15,926 of record JAAYDO010000177.1, read on the forward strand.
TGAAGTATGTCTTCATGCAGGATATTTTTCGCTTGCCCGACATGAAACTCTGTATTCGTGCCCAGGTGGAATCGGTTTGTCTCGTGAATGGCAAGCTGACCGAAAGCAAGGAACTGAGTCAGGCATTCGCTCCTTTTCTTGAAAAATAACCTGAATCCCCAAGCCTAAAATCGTGGATGCTCAAGAAACGCTCCATACGATAGCCCTTACCAAACTCGGCAAACTGAGCCTGTTGAACCAGCATGTACTCATGCAAAAATACGGTTCGGCACAAGAGGTGTTTGCCCACACAAAGGACATCTTGAAGAGTGGAAAAGTCACCGACAGGGTGAAGACAGCCTTTGCTCATGCAGAAGAAGCACTGCACGAAGCGGAGCAAGAGATGGATGTACTGACCCAAAAGAACATCACTCCCTTGGTTCTGAATGCAGAGGATTATCCCCAACGATTAAAGGAATGTCCTGACGCACCGCTGGTTCTATACCTCTGTGGCAACATCAATCTGAACACCTCTCGTTTCATCACAATCATTGGTACACGTAAATGCACCGAATACGGAAGGGAACTGTGCAGTAACTTTGTGGCAAACTTAAAGCAGTACGTGCCCGATGCAGTCATTGTGAGTGGATTGGCCTACGGTATTGACATCTGTGCACATCGAGCCGCCCTCGACAATGGCATGCCCACTGTGGGTGTTTTGGCACATGGATTGGACATGATTTATCCCACCGTACACAGAGGCACAGCAAGTCAAATGGTGCACTCAGGAGGAGGCTTGCTAACAGAATTTCCGCTGGACACCAAACTCGAGAGACACCAGTTCGTGCAGCGCAACCGCATTGTGGCAGGCATGAGCGATGCGTGCGTGGTGGTGGAGAGTTCTTCCAAAGGAGGTTCACTGATCACTGCAGGCTTGGCTTTCGATTACAATCGTGATGTCTTTGCCTTCCCTGGTCGTGTGTATGACAACGAAAGTGCAGGATGCCACCACCTTATCACCAAACAAAAAGCCACCCTCATCACAAGCGCAGAAGATTTCGTAGAGGCTATGGGATGGTCTTCCCCTCCTCAGAAAGAGAACAACCTCAAGGCAATCCAGCAAGAACTGTTTCCCAATCTCAACGAGGAAGAGCAGTTGATCGTGAATGTTCTGAAACAAACAGAAGACAAGCATGTGAACCAACTTGTCATTGAAACCAACATACCCTATTCACGCACTGTAATGGTTCTCTTTGACTTAGAGATGAAAGGTGTGGTGAAAGAGTTAGGCGGTGCAAGATACAGGCTTGTCCGCAAGTGAAAGGAAAAAGCGAACGACGAATACAAACCTCTTGAAGCAACGAGAACAAATCCTGATCTCATTAGAGGCAATGCTGAATCGTGGCAAGAGAACTTGATGGTGTGGCATCATCATTGGTCATATTGGTTTCAGCATGCTACAAACCAACATGAGTTCTATAAAGGTATGATGCACCTCTCTTATTGTTAGGGAGAGCAAACAAAGAATCATGTGTGAGAGAATGAAATAGCATGGATTTTCCTTCCGATCGACATCTCAAATGATGGAAGCATGTTTCATGCTCCAACGAACAATGGTGCGATGGCCAACGAACAATGCTTCAAGTGCTCATGAACAATGGTGCAATGCCTCATGAACCATGCGTGCGTTTTCCTCTTGCAAGCATAGAGTCCTCACAATTGTATAATTTATTGAATACAAAGAAGATATAATGATTCTCCCGAGTCAGCATGGGATCATTCACATTCTTGAATGAGTTGCCAATCGACAAAACCTGACAGAATCACTTTTCCCTTCTTCCACAACAGGAAAATTCAGATAAACACACCAGGGATTTTGAGAAAAAAATGAAAGAGACGAGCATGACAGATGTGCCCAACAATCAAAACAAACTGCTCCAGTCCTCTTCTTTCCTCAGGAGAGGTTTTCTCTACAATGCCTGCATGTCATTCAACTTTTTATAATAGCCATTCATCGCAATGAGTTCCTCGTGAGTGCCACGCTCCACAATCTCGCCCTCATGAAGCACATAAATCTCATTCGCATTCTTGATGGTAGAGAGTCTGTGAGCAATGGCAATGGTTGTGCGCGACTTCATCAACTTTTCCAAGGCATCCTGAACCAATCGTTCACTCTCCGTGTCAAGCGCAGATGTGGCCTCATCGAGAATGAGGATTGGGGGATTCTTCAAGATGGCACGGGCGATGGAAATGCGCTGACGCTGACCTCCTGAGAGACGACCTCCACGGTCGCCTACATTGGTCTGGTAGCCATTCTCCATTTCCATGATGAAATCGTGAGCATTGGCTATCTTTGCTGCAGCCTCCACTTGTTCCTGTGTTGCGTTGTCCACACCAAAGGCGATATTGTTGAAGACGGTATCGTTGAAGAGGATCGCCTCCTGATTCACATTTCCTATCAGGCTTCTCAAAGCATGGAGAGAGAGATGACGCACATCCTCACCATCAATCTTGATTGCTCCTGATGTGACATCATGATAACGAGGGATGAGATCCACCAAAGTGCTCTTTCCCGAACCCGACTGTCCCACAAGAGCGATGGTTTGCCCCTTCTTGATGTTGAGATTGATGTGGTGAAGCACTTCCTGTCCTGAATCGGTGTAGGAAAAGCACACGTCATCCAACTGAATAGAATCCTTCAGACTTTCAATCTTCCGAGGATTTGCAACCTCCTTGATATTGTTCTCTGCCTTTAGAATCTTATTGATTCGTTCCATAGAAGCCAAACCCTTCTGGATGCTGTAACCAGCCTTGGAGAGATCCTTGATAGGCTGTAAGATAGAATAAAGCATGACCAGATAGAAGATGAAGTCGCTGGCCTGGAAAGAGGCACTGCCTGAAAAGATGAGATAGCCACCAAACCAAAGGACAATCACAATCATACACGTGCCTAAGAATTCGCTGACAGGATGAGCGGCAGACTGACGGATGGCTACCTTCATGGCTGCATTGCGGTATTCGTTATTGACTTTCTCAAAACGACTCTCCATCTTACGTTCAGCAATAAAGGCTTTGATGATGCGCAGTCCACCCAGCGTTTCCTCTATCTGACTGATGCCATCACTCCACTTTGACTGAGCAAACAAAGAACTGGACTTCAACCTCTTGCCTATACGTCCTATGCCTCCAGCCAGGATTGGAACGACAAGCAACGTGAAGAGTGTGAGTTCCCACGACATGCCAAAGAGAATTCCTACATAGACAATGATGAAGATAGGGTTTTTGATAATCATGTCAAGCGAGGAAGAGATGCTGGCATCAATCTCATTCACATCAGTTGATACACGGGCGAGGATGTCGCCCTTTCTTTCCTCCGAAAAGAAGGAAAGAGGAAGAGAAAGAATCTTGCGGTAAATATCCACACGAATATCTCGGATGATGCCTGTACGAAGGGGCATGAGACAAGCCGACCCTCCAAAATAGGCTGCTGTCTTAAAGAGCGTGAGCACTGCCAGCAAGACACCAAGAATGAGCAACGTGGTGGAAGGTCCTTGCGTATCAACCAACAACTGAGAATAGTAATAGCCATTGTTCTTAGCAACATCCACGAATTGGTCGATACTATCTGCTTTCCATTCCATCAACTCATAACTTTCTGTATTGACCTTGAAGAGAATCTGCAAGATAGGAATGAGGACAGAGAAAGAAAACACATTGAATATAGCTGCCAACACATTCAAGCCGAATGTGCCTACGATATATCCCTTGTAGCGAGCAAAGTACTTGCCCATCTGCTGGTAGAATTCCTTCATGCGGTGTGTTTAACTGTTCAACTTTGCCTGAAAAGCCATGGCGTATAACTTCATCTGCTTGAGCATTGCCACAAGACCATTGCTACGAGTGGGAGAAAGATGTTCTTTCAAGCCAATCTCTTCTATGAAATGCAGGTCGGCTGAGAGAATTTCCTCTGGAGTGTGGTTGTCCAACACTCGGATGAGTAAGGATACAATGCCTTTCACAATGAGCGCATCACTTTCTGCCTGGAAATGTATCTTTCCTTCTGGAGTCAAGTCGGCCTGTAGCCACACACGGCTTTGACAACCATCAATGAGATTACTCTCCACCTTATACTGGACAGGCAGTGGCTCTTGCTCGCTGCCTAAATCAATCAACATCTGATATTTGTCCATCCAATCATCGAAGCCCTCAAACTCCTCGATTACCTCTTGCTGTATTTCTTCTATTGTCATTTTTATCTTATCATTTTTGTTCTGTAAAAATCACCTCAAGCATGGTTTGTCCAACTGCCTTCAATACTGCTTTGTCGATATTCTCCATGGTATCATAAATCGTATGCCACGTGGAAGGGAATCCACCTTTTTCCTTGTCTGAGCCTATCACATCAATGCAAGGTATGCCACCCCGATTCACCTGAAGATGATCGTCTGTGATTGCCCCGCCCTTATCTTCATAACTAAAGTATTTCCCATAGCCAATGCGATGGGCTGCGCCCCACACTTTATCGACTACTGCTGGAGCATAGGCCATGGAATATTGCTCACGGTAGAACACCGTGTTGCGACCACCCACCATATCAAGATTGATGCCATAGCGAGCCGTGTAACCATCCACATGACGAATGCCTGACCAATACTGGCTGCCCAAACACCAAGAGCTTTCATTGGCAGAGCCTGACTCACCGCTGTCTTCTGCATCCCAACAGATAAAATCAACACCTATCTGCACCTTGTTGGAGTCTGCCTGCAACTGTAATTGACGGGCTATCTCTATCATGACACCAATAGAGCTGGCACCATCATTGGCTGCAAGCACTGGCGTGTTGTGGTTTGCCTCTTCAGGATCATTATCTGCCCACTGCCTGCTGTCCCAGTGACCAGAGATGAGGATTCGCTCTGCCGCTTCTGGATTGAAGGAAGCGATGATGTTACGCATCTTGATAGGTGTACCATCATATAATTTTGAATCTGCGTATTGATCATAAATTGTCAATCCAAAGCCTTTGAACTTCTGTGCAATATACTCTCCACAAGAATCGTGGGCCGCACTATTCATGATACGCGGACCAAAAGCACACTGGTTCTCCATATAAGCATAGGCTGAATCCACACAAAATTCTGGAGCAGGAGATACATAATCAGTGGTATGATTCTTCACTTCTTTGCAACCCGTCATCAACAGTGGAATGAACAATAAATATAAAATTTTCCTCATGTCATATGATTTTAAGCATGCAAAGGTAGTGATTTTCCTTGAAATAATGTAAGTTAGCGTCCATTCTTTCTTTTTCTTGCTAAAAAATACCTACCTTTGCAGACAAATTTCATATCCTCAACTTTATGATATACTTTTTTAGAACTGCAGCAGATAGCGTGATAGCTACTCAGGTTGATCACAAATTGACCGCTGATGAAACCAAAGAGCTTTGTTGGCTTTATGGTGAAGCTCAGCCAGAAGATGAAAACAAATTGAAGGGATTTTTCGTGGGTCCACGTCGTGAAATGATTACCCCTTGGAGTACCAATGCGGTAGAAATCACACAAAACATGGCTATCAATGGCGTGCAGCGCATTGAGGAATACTTTCCCGTAGATGACGAAAATGCCGAGCATGACCCTATGTTGCAACGCATGTACGAAGGATTGAACCAGGAAATCTTCACAGTAAATATTGAACCTGCCCCCATTCTTTATATTGAGAATCTGGAGGAATACAACGAGCAAGAAGGTCTTGCCCTCTCGCCCGAAGAAATTGACTACCTGAAGAAGGTGGAAGGTCAGTTAGGCAGAAAACTCACCGACTCTGAAGTGTTCGGCTTTGCACAGATAAACTCAGAACATTGTCGCCATAAGATTTTTGGCGGAACGTTTATCATTGATGGCGAGGAGAGAGAGAGTTCTCTCTTCCAGATGATTAAGAAGACCACCCAAGAGAATCCCAATAAGATCCTGTCTGCCTACAAGGACAATGTAGCATTCAGCCAAGGTCCTGTCGTGGAGCAGTTTGCACCAGCAGACCATTCAACCAGCGATTACTTTGAGGTGAAGGACATAGAGTCTGTCATCTCTCTGAAGGCAGAAACTCATAACTTCCCTACGACTGTAGAGCCTTTCAACGGTGCTGCTACAGGCACAGGTGGTGAGATTCGCGACCGTATGGGCGGTGGTGTAGGCAGTTGGCCTATTGCTGGTACTGCTGTTTACATGACCAGTTATCCCCGCAATGGCGTTGCACCTTCTCAGCCACACAGCTATGCGAAGTGGACAAAATCTGACAAGGAAGGCGACATCCGTCCCTGGGAGGAAGTTTTACCTATCCGCCAGTGGTTGTATCAGACCCCAGAACAGATACTGATTAAGGCATCAAATGGTGCCAGTGACTTTGGAAACAAGTTTGGTCAGCCACTGATTTGTGGCTCTGTGCTCACATTCGAGCATGGGGAGAAGCAGGATGAAACAACTGAGCAATATGGTTATGACAAGGTTATCATGCTGGCTGGCGGTGTGGGTTATGGCACAAAGCGTGACTGCTTGAAGGGTACTCCTGAGAAAGGCAACAAGATTGTCGTTGTGGGTGGTGACAACTACCGCATCGGCTTGGGTGGCGGATCTGTTTCCTCTGTAGATACAGGTCGTTACTCTTCTGGTATTGAGTTGAATGCAGTTCAGCGCGCCAACCCAGAGATGCAGAAACGTGCCAACAACTTGGTTCGTGCTCTATGTGAGGAAGATGTAAATCCTGTCGTTAGTATTCACGACCACGGTTCTGCAGGTCACGTGAACTGTCTCTCAGAATTGGTAGAGGAATGTGGTGGTCTTATTGACATGACCAAACTTCCCATTGGTGACAAAACTTTGTCCTCAAAGGAAATCATTGCCAACGAAAGTCAGGAGCGCATGGGCTTGCTCATTGACGAAAAGCATATTGAGCATGTGCGTCAGATTGCAGAACGTGAGCGCGCACCTCTATATGTAGTGGGTGAAACAACTGGCGATGCTCACTTTGTATTCCAGCAGGGTGACGGTGTTCGTCCTTTCGACCTTGATGTGGCTCAGATGTTTGGTCATTCCCCAAAGACCTACATGCGTGATGAAACAACAGTACGCACATACGAAGATGCTACTTATTCATATCAAGAGATAGAGACATACCTGAAGAATGTGCTTCAACTTGAGGCGGTGGCTTGTAAGGATTGGCTGACCAACAAGGTGGACCGTTCTGTGACAGGCAAGATTGCCCGCCAGCAATGTCAGGGTGAGATTCAATTGCCTTTGAGCGATTGCGGTGTTGTGGCTCTCGACTACCGTGGCGAAAAGGGTATCGCAACCGCTATCGGACATGCTCCACAGGCAGGTCTGGCAGACCCCGCAGCAGGTTCTGTGCTATCTGTGGCAGAGTCATTGACCAACATCGTGTGGGCTCCAATGGCTGATGGACTTGATTCTGTAAGCCTTTCAGCTAACTGGATGTGGCCTTGTCGCTCACAGAAGGGCGAAGATGCACGCCTCTATCAAGGTGTGCAAGCTCTCAGTGATTTCTGTTGCGCTCTTCAGGTGAACGTGCCAACAGGTAAGGACTCATTGTCTATGACTCAGAAGTATCCTGATGGAAGCAAGATTGTTTCCCCTGGAACTGTGATTGTATCATCTGGTGGTGAGGTAGAAGACGTGAAGAAGGTAGTGAGCCCTGTCATGGTTTGCAATGCCAACACCACATTATATCATATAGACTTCTCTTTTGACACACTCAAGTTGGGTGGTTCTGCTTTTGCTCAGAGTCTGGGCAAGGTGGGCAGTGACGTGCCAACTGTAAAGAATCCCGAATATTTCCGTGACGCCTTCTTGGCTGTACAAGATTTGGTGAAAAAGGAACTTCTCATGGCTGGTCATGACATCAGCGCAGGTGGTCTCATCACCACTCTCTTAGAGATGAACTTCGCCAACCAAAGAGGAGGTATGGAAGTAAACCTCAATGCCATGAAGGAGAAAGACCCTGTGAAGTTGCTTTTTGCCGAGAATCCTGGTGTGGTGATTCAGGTGAGCAATGACAACAAGAAAGAGGTGGAAAAGATTCTTAATGCCAATGGCGTAGGCTTCCTTGAGATAGGAAAGCCTATCGCTGAGCGTGAGGTTGTGGTGAAGAAGGATGGCAGAACACGTCGTTTCAACATTGATGAGATGCGTGACATCTGGTATTCAACCTCTTACCGTCTTGACACGAAACAGTCTTTCAACGGTACAGCAAAGGAGCGTTTTGAGAACTATAAGAAGCAGCCCATCGAGCATGAGTTCCCAGCAACATTTACAGGAACGATGAATCAATACGGCATCAGTGCGGATCGTCGTGAGCGTACAGGCATCAAGGCTGCTATCATCCGTGAGAAAGGCACGAATGGTGAACGTGAGATGGCATACTCACTCTATCTGGCTGGCTTTGATGTGAAGGATGTGATGATGACAGACCTCGTGAGTGGTCGTGAGACACTGGAAGACATCAACATGATTGTGTTCTGTGGTGGTTTCTCCAACTCAGACGTTCTGGGTTCAGCAAAAGGTTGGGCTGGCGCATTCCTCTTCAACCCTAAAGCAAAGGCGGCTCTTGATGCGTTCTATGCACGCAAGGACACCTTATCACTGGGTATCTGCAACGGCTGCCAGTTGATGATAGAACTCGGTCTGATTCATAACAATCATGCAGTAACAGACGCAAAAGACTATGCTCAAATGTTGCACAATGTCAGCCACAAGTTTGAGAGTGAGTTCATCTCACTCCAGATTCCAGAAAACAAGTCTGTGATGTTTGGTTCACTCAGCGGAAGCAAACTCGGCTTGTGGGTTGCTCATGGAGAAGGTCGCTTCCGTCTTCCAAAAGCAGAAAGCGAGTACAATATCGTGGCTAAGTATAATTACAGTGGCTACCCAGGCAACCCTAACGGTTCAGCATACGATGTGGCAGGTATTGCATCAACAGATGGTCGTCATCTTGCCATGATGCCACACTTGGAGCGTGCCATCTTCCCATGGCAGCAAGCAAACTATCCTGCTGATCGCTGTAATGACGAAGTAACTCCATGGATTGAGGCATTTGTCAATGCACGCAAGTGGGTTGAGGAAAGAATCAAATAACTAATGAGCATCTATACAGAGCTTTTTCTCACATTTGCAAAGATAGGAAGCTTCACATTTGGAGGTGGCTATGCCATGATTCAGATGATGGAGAAGGAGGTTGTGGACAAAAAACAATGGTTGAGCCATGAAGAATTCATGGACACAATGATTGTGGCTCAAAGTACTCCAGGACTTTTTGCCATCGACATGGCATCACACATAGGACTGAAGATCAAGGGAGTGGCAGGTGGTGTGGTAGGCGCACTTGCTGTTGCCATTCCCTCCATCATAGCCATTCTGCTCATCGCTATCTTCTTTCAAGAATTCAAAGACAACATTTATGTAGAGAAGATCTTCATGGGTGTTCGTCCCTGTGTGGTAGCACTAATTCTGGCTCCATGCTTCGGCATGGCAAAAAAGGCTAAGTTCAACAAGTACAACTGGTGGATACCAATAGTGACAGCAGTTTTGATTTCCGCTTTTGATGTTTCACCCATCTGGTGCATCCTTGTGGCAGGCATAGGCGGTTATATTTACGGGAGAATCAAGAAATGATATTTGTAGAATTATTCTATGTATTTTCTAAAATAGGTCTCTTCAACTTTGGAGGAGGATATGCCATGCTATCACTGATTCAAGACGAAGTGGTAAACAAGCATCAATGGATGACCATCAATGAATTCACTGATGTTGTGGCTATTAGCCAATCCACGCCAGGGCCTATTGGGATCAATTGTGCCACTTATGCGGGTTATACCTCCGTGATTCATGAAGGCTATCCCACATGGGCTGCCGTGCTTGGAGCCATACTTGCCTCTTTGAGTGTTATCTGGTTGCCTTTCATCTTGATGGTGTGTGTCAGCAAATACCTCCTCAAGCACCACGATTCTAAGGCAATCACTTCTATCTTCTCCACTCTGAGACCTGTGATTATAGGACTGATAGCAGCGGCAGCCATCATGCTGATGTCGAAGGAGAACTTTGGCGATCCTTCTGAATCACCCTATGTTTTCATATTCAGTGTAATTATCTTTCTTCTGTCATTTATAGGAACAAGACTCTATAAGATTCATCCTATCCTCATGATTGTCCTTTGTGGATTGGCTGGATTACTCATTTACTGAAAATAGCCATCGTTGCAGATAGAAAGAAAGACGAAAATCTTCAAAGCAAGTATATAAGTGGTTCTGATTTGAAGAAAAACATCTCTAATAATTAATAATGAAGGGAAGTGATAAAAGAAACAGCACATACCTACCAGTTTGACAACGGACTCCGACTCATGCACATGCCGTCTCCCACAGGTGTGGCCTATTGTGGCATCAGTATAGATGCAGGCACACGAGATGAGATGGAAGAAGAGGAAGGCATGGCTCATTTCTGCGAACACATGATGTTCAAGGGAACAGAGAAACGTAAATCATGGCACATTATTAATAGAATGGAGGCAGTGGGAGGAGATTTGAACGCCTACACCAACAAGGAAGAGACCGTAGTGTATGCCGCTTTCATGAAGGAACATTTCAATCGTGCTGCAGAATTGCTCTTCGACATTGTGTTTCAAAGCACCTACCCTCAACATGAGATGGACAAAGAGAGCGAAGTGATTGCTGATGAAATAGAGAGTTACAACGACACTCCTTCCGAACTCATCTTTGACCGCTTCGAAAATCTCATCTACGAAGGAAACAGTCTGGGGCACGACATTCTGGGCACAGCCGAAAATGTGAGAAGATTCAAGACAGAGGATGCCCTGCAATTCGTGAAACGCCTATACAGACCAGACAAAATGGTTTTCTTCGTGTATGGCGACCTGCCTTTCAACAAGGTGAAGAAAAAGGTGGAGACACTCAACCGAAACTTCTTGTCAAAGGCTTCCACTCCATCAGAGCACCCTATTGCGCCCTCTACACACATTGTTCCAAAGCCTGGTGTCTTTATCGAAAAGAAAGAAACACATCAGGCACACGTGATGATTGGAAGAGCTGCGTATGGTTCAAAGAATGAAAAACGCATAGCCATGTACTTTCTCAACAATATTTTGGGAGGTCCAGGCATGAACTCACGTTTGAATATAGCTCTGAGAGAGCATCGTGGACTGGTCTATACGGTAGAAAGTTCACTGACAAACTATACAGACACATCTACATGGGCCATCTATTTTGGATGTGATACAGAAGATGTGGACCGTTGCCTGAAAGTGGTAAGACATGAGTTAAACAAACTGATGAACGAGCCACTCAGCACCCGACAGTTCAATGCTGCACTCAAACAAATCAAAGGACAAATAGGTGTAGCATGTGACAATTTCGAGAATTATGCCCTCGACACAGCAAAGGCATATCTACATTATCATAAATTTGAAGGGATGAAAGATACCATCAATCATTTGGAGAAACTCACACCTCAACTCTTGCAGAGAGTTGCTCAAGAAATGTTTGATGAGAAGGGATTGACAACACTGATTTTCAAATAGAAGAAGAATGAGACGAGTTATAGGAATAGGAGAAACCATCCTTGACATTATCTTTAAGAACGAACAACCAACCGTAGCCGTGCCAGGAGGCTCGACCTTCAATGGTATTATCTCCTTAGGACGCATGGGTGTACCCGTTACGATGATTACTGAAACGGGCAATGACAGGGTAGGACAAAACATCAAAAAGTTTATGACCAACAATGGCATTGACAATAGCCACGTGTGCATGTATGAAGACGGCAGGACTGCTATCTCTTTAGCCTATCTGAACGATCGGAATGATGCAGAATACACGTTCTACAAAGACTACCCCAAAGCACGTCTCGATGTGGAATGGCCTCAAGTCCATAAAGATGACATCATCATGATGGGGTCATATTTTGTGCTCAACCCCGTGTTGCGTGATAAGGTGACAGAGTTTCTCGATTATGCCACCAAGCAGGAAGCGCTCATCTACTATGACATCAATTTCCGCTCATCTCACGCAGCAGAAGCCATCAAACTCCACTCCACCATCTTGGAGAACTTTGAATATGCTACGATTGTGAGGGGCTCTACAGAGGATTTCCAAAATATGTTTAGGCAATCCAATCCTCAAAAAGCCTATGAACAGCAAGTAGCATTTCACTGCCCTCATATGCTCTCCACTGATGCAGAGGGCGACATCAACCTCTTCTCTCCCAACATCAAGAAAAACTACAAAGTCAATAAAATAGAAACCGTCTCCACGATCGGAGCAGGAGACAACTTTAACGCAGGCATCATCTTCGGACTGCTCAAGGAAGGTATTGGTCGTGACGACATGACTTCCATTAGCGAAGACCAATGGGATCGGATCATAGCCCATGGAATGGCTTTCGCTGCCGAGGTGTGCCAAAGTCTCAACAATTCAATAAGTAAAGAATTTGCAAACAATTATGAAAGAAAGTAACAAAGAAACAATGGAAAAAGAATCCCTTGAAATGGAAGGTCTCGCAACAGAGACCACCACACAAGCTATGGAGAATGAAACGCCACAAGTAGAATCAACTTTTGAAGACCTCGGTGTGTCAGGAGAAATTCTCAAGGCCATCAAAGAGATGGGCTATGTAAGCCCTATGCCTGTACAGGAGAAGGTTATCCCCTACCTGTTGGGTCACAACAATGATGTGGTAGCACTTGCACAGACTGGTACAGGCAAAACAGCCGCTTACGGCCTCCCTGTATTGCAAAAAATCGACACAAGTAGAACAGAAGTGCAAGCCGTCATCATGGCACCAACCCGCGAACTTTGCCTTCAGATCACTGACGACCTGAAAGACTATTCCAAATACATCGACGGACTGCATGTGCTGGCGGTATATGGAGGAGCCAGCATTGAGCCACAAATCCGTGCACTGAAGAAAGGAGTACAAGTGATTGTTGCTACTCCTGGTCGTCTGGTTGATCTGATGGAACGAAAGGTCGCTAAACTCAATCATGTGGAGAATGTAGTGCTTGACGAGGCAGACGAGATGCTCAACATGGGTTTCTCAGAAAGCATTGACGCAATTCTTGCAGGTGTGCCTGCCGAGCGCAATACCCTGCTCTTCTCTGCCACAATGAGCAAAGAAATAGAGCGCATTTCTAAAAACTACCTGCACGATGCTCAAGAAATCGTGGTCGGTAGCCGAAACGAAGGTGCAGAGCACGTCAATCACATCTACTATATGGTCAGTGCACGTGACAAATACAACGTGCTCAAGCGTGTGGCAGACTACTATCCAGAGATCTATGCCATCATCTTCTGTCGCACTCGTATGGAGACTCAGGAGATTGCAGACAAACTTATTAAGGATGGATATAATGCAGAATCTCTTCATGGTGAACTCTCACAGGCTCAGCGCGACCTCACCATGCAGAAGTTCCGTCAGCACCGCATCCAGTTGCTTGTTGCAACAGATGTGGCAGCCAGAGGACTTGATGTGGATGAACTCACACACGTGATCAACTATGGCTTGCCCGATGACATTGAGAGTTATACTCACCGTTCAGGCCGTACAGGTAGAGCAGGACGCTCAGGCACATCTATCTCCATCATCCACGTGAAAGAAAAGGGCAAGGTGAGAGCCATCGAGCATCAGATCAGCAAGAATTTCATCCCAGGCACTCTGCCTACAGGACAGGAAATCTGCGCCAAGCAACTCTACAAAGTGATTGATGATATTGAGAAGGTAGAAGTGGACGAAGATGAAATCGCACCATTCCTCCCTGAGGTCTATCGCAAGTTTGACATGATGGAGAAAGAAGATCTCATCAAGCGCATGGTATCGATGGAGTTCAACAGATTCCTCAATTACTACAAGAATGCCCCTGAAATCATCCAGCCTTCAGAGAAGTCAGAACGTTCACGCAGAAGTGGTGAGGAAAGAGGAGGAGAAGGTCGCTCAAGAGGCAATCGCAGTCGCACAGCAGAAGCAGGCTACACCCGTCTCTTCATCAATCTTGGCAAGAAGGATGGCATCAACCCTAAGGTCTTCATGGGATTCATCAACCGTGTGGCACAAGGTCAGCATATTGACCTCGGTCGCATAGACTTGATGCAAAGTTTCTCATTCTTTGAAGTTCCAGAGAAACAAGCCTCTTCCGTCATCAAAGCATTGAGCGGATCTGATTTTGATGGCAGACAAGTCAATGTGGAAGTAACAGATCAGGGCGAGGGACAACGTTCTTCAAAGCGAGGTGGCAGAAGCAGAGGAGAAGGCGAGCGCTTCCATTCAGACAGAAGCGACAGAAGTCGTGGAGGAGAAAGAGGACGAGGCGGCAGTCGAGGAGGACGAGGTGGCTACGGCGATGAGCGTCGAGACAGCAGAGACAGCAGAAGAAACAAGAAAGGAAGCGGTGTGGTGCGAGGCGCATCCAATCCTTCACACGAGGAACGAGGTCCTAAGGGCGCATCTGAATGGGCTAAGTTCTTCGAGGGACAAGTGGAGTCACAACCCTTCTACGAAAGTATGAAAAAGAAAAAGAAAAAATAAATTCATCTTTCTCCATCTATGCTACGTGAACTAAAGGACTATGCCCTTATCCTTCTGGGAGTCACCATCTATTCTATTGGTGTCACTGTTTTCATGCTTCCATACAGCCTGACCACAGGCGGTGTGGCTGGTGTGGCTTCAATCGTGTATTATGCAACTGGCATTGAGGTGCAGATCACCTACATTGCCATCAATGTCATTCTGCTCATTGCTGCCATCAAAGAACTTGGCATTAGGTTCTGCATCAAGACCATCTGGGGAGTTCTGACCATGACCTTCATGCTCTGGCTTGCCCAACGAGTGCTTGAAATACCAGACCCTGCCCACCCAGGAAAGTTCATGCTTCCGCAACTCATCGGCGATGAAGTCTTCATGGCATGTGTCCTCGGAGCTATTCTTGAAGGATTAGGTGTGGCTATTTGTTTCCAGTACAACGGATCCACAGGAGGAACAGACATCATTGCAGCCATTGTGCACAAATACAAGCCCATCTCTCTGGGAGTTGTGCTCATGCTCTGCGATGTTGTCATCATCTCTTCCTGCTATTTTGTCTTCCATGATTGGTTTCGTGTCATCTTCGGATTTGTGATGCTCTTCATTTCCTCCACAACGGTCGATTACTGGTTGAGAAGGCAACAGCAGTCCGTGCAATTCATGATCTTCTCACGCAACTCCGAAGCGATAGCCGATGCCATTGTCAATACAGGACATGGAGCAACCATCCTTGACGGCATAGGATGGTTCACACATTCAGACCGCAAGGTGGTGGTGAGTGTGGTGCGTCGTCGTGAGCAGGTCACCATGCAACGAATGATCTACAAAATCGACCCCTATTCCTTTGTCTGCATGACAGAAGCCAGCGGTGTGTGGGGAGAAGGTTTCGATTCGTTCAGAGCAGGGAAGAAAGCATCTAAAGAACGCAATATCAAAGAGCATGTGCTGGTGTGCGCATCCAACAATGATGCCAAAGTCTCCATGAGCCAAAAGACTTTGGGAGACTACTACGATGTGCGCAACCTATTGCAGATAGGTTGCGACACACGCAAGGAGTTCTATTCCGTCATTCTCGGGCAAGAGCCCAGAAAACGTGTTGCTTTTATCAAAAAGTTCTTTGGATTTGACGCCTTCTACCTGACCAAGAAGGGTACTGTCACCTATATTGAAGGCCATTACGAATTGCCAGAGCACCCTATCACGGAGTTTGCCTCTCTCGACGAATTCAAGGATTTTCTTGAGAAAAAGAGAAAGAAGTGAGCAAGTAGCATAACAAACAATCAGAAGCCCTTCCTGCCAACAAGGTATGGAAGGGCTTCTTTTATCATGTAATCTGGTGTCCTTTCATTTCTTTTTATGACTGTCTGCTTAAAATCTGTGAGCATTTGCAAGTCTATCGTATCCTTATGCTGAAGCAGAAGACGAGCGGACACAGATGTTTTCAACAAGGTCAGGAATGAGGAATTCCGAGAGAAAGTAATCAAAATCGACTGTTCCTCTTCTGAATTCATCGAACTCACATTCTTTATCTACAACGAATAATAGAAGAGTAAGAAGCCTATGCTGATAAGGTCAGAAACGCACGCATGGTTCATCGGTCATCGAACAATTGTTCGTTGGCACTTGAAGCATTGTTCGTTGGCCATCGCACCATTGTTCGTTTGCCACCACACCATTGTTCGTTTGCCACCACACCTCTCTCATGTCCCACTATCCTCTACTTCCAAGACAAGAAGAAAGAGTAGTGATGAGGCTGATTACCATCAATCGTATAGGCGGGCAATGTTCTCTTGCCCCATGTGTCTGTTCCGCCCACACCATGCACATTCTGGTCTATATTCAAATTGACGAAGCGTCCTCTTTCCAACTCATAGGGATGACCCGCTTCAAGATTCTCCTCACCATAGTCCCAGGCACGAATACAAAGAGGTTCAGAACCTTCAATCTGCAAGGTCGCACTTTCGGAGGAAAGATTGAACCAACGCACATCACAGCGGTTGCCATTATCTTGTGGCTTCGCATACTCTGTCATCAAATCCGACAGTGGCATGTCATATTCACTCAAGAATGCTGAATGCTTGCGGTCTGGATAGTTTTCCCAAGGACCACGACCATTATACCTCACCTGATTAAAATCTATAGGAACACGCATCCTCATGCCAAACTTAGGAATGAGAGGTATATCTTCGGATGTAGGAACATAACTCATTTCCACAAACATCTTCCCTTCACCATTGACTGTATAGTTCAGCAGTAAGTTTGCACCAATAGACAATGTGTTTTCAAAAGAAAGTTTGATATTCTTACCACTTCTTTCCATTTTGCACGACTTATACTTTCGCTGAGCCGCAACCTGTTTCCAAATGCCCAAACGACGCTCAAAGCCCGCTGCCTGCTGATTGTCATTGACTGGCTTCCAAAAATAAGGCTCCAGCGGCGCTTTCAACATCTCCACACCATCAATCTTCCAGCTGATCACATTTCCCAAACTATCAAAAACAATAGAGTCACGCTCCGTCAGAACAGACATGCTTCTCCCCTTCCCCATCTTCAGTCCCTCTCCGCCTGCCATTCCCTCCTCCAAGGTGTTTTTAAAGGAGTATGGAACAAGGACAAACTGTTCCCGAGCAACAGCAAAGCCTTTTGAAGCCCACAACTGATTCTCTTTCAGACAAGCACTCACAAGGATTGTTGTCTCACCATGATGTTCTGAATAGGCTGGCACATCCAACTGATCATCGTGCAAGGTGAGCATACCCTCTGACACCACAACACCATTTCTGAGCAGCTTGAAAGTATAGTCATACTCATCCAAAGCAGTAAAGCAATCATGATTGACCAGCCGAATGGCTGTCTGCTCCATCCTAAACTCTATTGGCTGATAGACATACTGCACCTCATAATAGTGAGGATGAGGAACGCGGTCTGCGCCAATCAAACCATTAAGGCAGAAGTTCCTGTCGTTGGGCTTATCGCCAAAACCTCCTCCGTATGCCCAAAACTCGTCGTGTTGTAACTCCAGCGAGGAAGAAAGACGAAGCGGACCTCCATCTATAGGCTTGGCTATACCCTGATCCACCCAATCCCACACGGCAGCACCACATATGCTGGAATCTGCATAGATCACATCCCAATACTCCCTCAGATTACCCACGGAATTGCCCATAGCATGAGCATATTCACGCATCATGAAAGGTTTGTCTTTCACCTCTCTTGCCCTCTCTCGCAACTCGTCAGGATAGAGATAACTATCGTCATAAATGTCAGAATAACGGCGGTCGCTGTCAAAGAAAGGAGGACGAGTGCTGTCAAGCGCACACACAGCATCATACATCGCCTGGATGTTAGGACCTACGCCGCCCTCGTTGCCCAGACTCCACAAAATCACACAAGGATGATTCTTGTCGCACTGCACAAGTGACACGGCTCTGTCCACATGTGCCTGTTTCCATTCTGGGTCTTCTCCCATCTCCCTGTTGGCATAACCATATCCATGCGTTTCCTGATTTGCCTCATCCATCACATAGATGCCATAGCGGTCACAGAGTTCATACAGATAGGGACGATCTGGATAGTGAGAGGTGCGCAGGAAATTGACATTTGCCTGCTTCATCAATTGTATATCCTTCTCATAAGTGGCATCATCCACAAAACGACCTGTACGAGGGTGATGGTCATGTCGGTTCACTCCTCTCAACTTCACATTCTTTCCATTGACCTTGAATACCCCACCAACAACCTCTACTTTCTTCACTCCAAAATGATAGTCGAAATGCTCCAGCACCTTACCTGCCTTGTCCAACAGTTCCAAACGGCAAGGATAGAGATGGGGCTTTTCTGCCGACCACAAGCGTGGATGGTTCATGACACATTCCATCTGCAGATGAAGCGTGTCACCCCTCACAATCCTTTTCACATCAGCCTCTTTGGCTATGCCTTCTGACGTAAAGCGCACCTTCAGTTGCTTTGCATCTTTAGAACCCACATTGCACAATGAGACGTCAGCACGAACGGTCGCCTGGCTGAAATCATCTGAAGGAAGAGCCGTGATACGGTAGTCGCTCATGTGTACAAGAGGTCTCACCCACAACTGCACCTCACGAAAGATGCCGCTCAACCGCCACATGTCCTGACACTCCAAATAAGAGCCGTCCGACCAACGATACACCTCCACAGCCAGACGGTTTCTTCCCCTTCTCATGTAGCGGGTCACATCAAACTCTGCAGGCGACATGGAGTTCTGGCTATAGCCTACTTTCTGACCATTTACCCACACATACATGGCAGATTTCACTCCACCAAAATGCAAGATGAGATGCTGACGAAGCATCTCGTCCGTCACATCTACAAAGGTCACATAAGAACCTATCGGGTTGCGATTCTCGTATGCTGTCCAATCTCTTTCTGGCTCATCGGTGACTCTGGGACGATTACGTTTGAAGGGATAATTCATATTGACATAGATGGGGATGTCATAGCCTTGCATCTGCCAGTTGCCTGGCACGGCAATTCTGCTCCACTGACTCACGTCATATTGCTCGCTCTCAAAGCCCTGCGGTCTTTCTTCTGGATTTCTCGACCACTTGAAAAACCACTGTCCATCAAGAGATATGATCTCTGTGCACTCTTTTTCTTTCGAGGGAAGTTGAAGTGTGGAATGATAAGGAAGCTTGTTGATTCCCAACACGGAAGGATTCTCCCAGTCTGGAGCAGGGCTGGACACTTGAGCCTGCGCGGAAAGTGCCCATACAGAGAACCACGCAAGAACCGTGGTCAGTTTACCAAATACAGTCATAGGTTTCATTGAGTGTAAATACAGGTTTGAAGTTAGATGATAAGTTAGAGATACATCATGAATGATGCCGAGACTTCTATATAGGAAATTCTAATACTTATACAAAGACCATCCCGAAGCCTCCATGTTCCTCAGAGTCGTGTGTCATAGACACATACAAAGTTACATCAAAAATCCTTTAAGAACAATTTTTACATCTTGAAACCATCTTTTTCAATGGAAAACTTGCAGAAATGAAGATAAAAGTATATTTTTGTGGGTGATAAGCAGCGAAAGGATGGAAGTAACATCAATTACGAGCACACAAAATGCACAAGTCAAGGCAATGGTTGCCTTACAGCAAAAGTCTGCCGAAAGAAGACGAACAGGGCTTTTTGTGGTGGAAGGAGCGAGAGAACTCTCACATTGCATAGATGCCAAGATGCAGATAGAGCGTGTGTTTGTGTGCTGGGATATTGCTGGAAGGGAAACAGAATTCCTACTGCAACAGACGCAGCCACCCCATGTGATGGAAGTTACCAAGGAGGTGTATGAGAAAATAGCCTATCGAGGTGGCACAGAGGGTGTGATGGCTGTGGTGCGTGGCAGGAATCTGAAGTTGGAAGACTTGAAACTAAACGCCAATCCTCTGCTGATGATTGTGGAGCGTGTGGAAAAGCCTGGTAATCTGGGAGCAATCCTCCGAAGTGCAGATGCTGCTGGGGCAGATGCAGTGATTATATGTGATGCGCTAACAGATCTATACAATCCAAATCTTATCAGAAGTGCGATTGGAGCAGTGTTTACAGTACCCTGTGTGATCTGCGAGAGCAAGGAATGCATAGCATTTCTCAAAGACCGGAAAATCCAGATTCTGACAGCTCAGCTACAAGACTCAAGTCTTTATTACCACACAGACATGAGAGGAGGTACAGCCATTGTGATGGGAACAGAAGCTACTGGACTGACAGACATGTGGCGACAAGCAGCCGACGCACATATCCGCATACCGATGCTGGGAAAGCTTGACTCTCTGAATGTGAGCGTAAGTGCAGCCGTATTGCTATTTGAAGCAGTTCGACAGAGAAATGAATCCCGACATTAGCCTTGGCCTGACTTTATCAAAAAAACTAAATTGCAGAGACAATCTAAAAGACATTTACAGACGTTAGAAAAAAACCAACCAAAAACTTCAATAACAATCAGAACTTTCCTTCAAAAGGATTTGAAAAGGCCTTAAGAGAGTTACAGAACAGACTTATATGAGAAGAATCTTACAAAAAATATTAGCATGTCAGATACTACTATTCATCACAATAGCAGCCTGGTCGCAAGTGGAGTACCACATTAAGAACTATGGAATAAATGATGACCTCAGAGTGCGTGGAAAAACATGCATTGCACAATTAAATGGCTTTATTTGGATAGGGTCAAACAATGGCTTCTGCATCTTTGACGGAAACTATACCCATCAATACAAGATTCCCGATACAAAAGACCTCGGAGGATATTACTGCCGTGTGACCGCATTGACTACTTGGGGTGACAATGAACTATGGATTGGCTCAAGGCAAGGTCTCTACATGTATGACACAAGCATGCAGAAGCTGACAGAGATTAAAGTGGAAGGACTTCCAGAAAGGGCCGATGTTGCCAGCATCCAGTTTGGAAAGAAAGGGTTTCTGTGGGCCATCATCAGTGGGAAAGCCTACATGATTGATGTACAGCAGAAAAAAGCCAAGCAGATTGGTGAAGGCATGTTTTCCCCCACCTGTCTGACTGTGACCAGAAACGGGGCGGTCTGGTTAGGAGATGCAAGTGGCATCCTATATAGATATGATGTGCTCAACGACCGACTGCGCTCTTACGAGGTGAAGCCAGAAGGAGTGGAGCAATTCTCTTACATTATCAACATCACGGAAATGAGGAATGGTGACTTAGCCGTTGTTTCAAGCGGAGATGGAGCATGCTTGTTCTCCACCAGCCAACTCACCTCAAGAATGCTACTGACACATGATGAGGAAGGCTTCCCTATCACTGCCCACACAGCCATGACTCCTGTAGGTGATGAATTGTGGATAGGTACGGAACGAGGGATAGTGATATACAGAATAAGGGATGGACGTATTCGTGGCATTCGCCAGTCGCGCCATCCTGGCAATAGCCTTTCCGACAATGCAGTCCATTCTCTCTTCCTGGATGATGAGAATGGCGTTTGGGTAGGAACTTTCTTTGGAGGAATGAATCGCATCAGCCTCTCAAGCCACAACTTCAACATCTTCATGCCTAAAGAGGCTGAAGAAGAGGACAGCGACGTGAATGTGATTAGAGAAATCTGCGAAGACAAGTATGGACACATCTGGGTGGGAACAGAAGACGACGGATTGTACTTGCTCAACGAAGAAAAGCGCATACTACAGAAAGCCAATATCAATTGGGGCTCTCACCCTGCTCCTTTCAACGTGCAGTCACTGACCTTAAAGGGGGATGATCTCTGGGTATCGACCATCCTTAGAGGCATCTATGTGATTGACACAAAGAGCATGACACTGAAGAACCAATATGAAAAAACCAACAAGACAAAGGTAGGCACAAACATTTTAGGCGCAACACTTTGCCATCAGAATGGAACATTGTTTGTTGGCTCTTCTATGGGCGTGTATATCTTCAACGAGAAAGATGAGAGTTTTAACCCCATTCCTGAACTCAACAATACTTCGGTACGGCATCTCTACGCCGACCGACATGGCAATGTGTGGGTAGCATCTATCAACAAGGGATTGTGGAAGATTCAACAACACACAAATGGTGGATGGAGAGCGAAGAAAACCTCTTTCAGCTATAAGTGCGCCAATGTGGTCATGGAAGACTCCAAGGGACTGTATTGGATAGGCACAGATATTCATGGATTGATGAGTTATGATGAAAAGACAGGCAAGACCGAGAAGTTCACAAAATCCGAGCGTCTGAGCCAGCAAACTGTGACCAACATCATTGAAGACTATCACCATCGCCTATGGATCAGCACATTTGATGGTCTCTACAGCTATAATCTCGACAAGCAAGTGTTGAATCATCAGACCATTGCCCACGATTTGCCATCCAACTATCTCAATTATTCCTCAGGATATGTGGACCAGAAAGGGCAAGTATATATAGGAACTTACAATGGATTGGTGCGCTTTGACCCTGCCTCTTTCACGCTTTCTCGCCAGCGACTGAAGCCTTATTTCCTTAGGCTCTTTGTAAAGGACAAGCTCATTCTTCCTAATGATGAGACAGGCATTCTTGCACATTCGCTTTCCCAGACAGAAGAACTGAAACTGACTTATGACCAAAACACTTTCACCATCCACTATGCTGTTTCATCCTATGATAATGGCGAGGTGGTGTGGTTTCGCTATCGTCTCAACCCTGACGAACCTTGGATTGTGTCTGACAATGCACATCCCATCCGACTGACAGACCTCTCCAGCGGAACTTATAAGATTACCCTGCAAGCCAGTTACAATCCCGAACGATGGGAAGGAGATGCTGCTGTCATCTTTCTTACCATAGCACCTCCTATATGGCGGAATCCCGCTGTCATTGTTGGATATATTGCACTGATTGTCATTGCCGTTGTTGTCATCATGATGGCACTTCGCAACAGATCAAGATATTTGGGAAGAAAGAAGACCAATGAATAAAAGAAACGCACTGAAACTCCTCATATCATGGATGCTGGTGGCAGTAGCACAAATAGCCACTGCACAAGATGAATGGTTGCCCGAACGTGGACGCATCGAGAATGTGACCAACTACCACTCCTTCTCTGGCAATCAAGCCATCCGAAAGATTGGCTCTATCATCGGAGCACCCATTCCTACTTTGGGAGCACCCCATCTTCCTATTATCTTAGTACAATTTGACGATCTGAAGTTTACAGCCAGAGACACCGAAGAAGCACTCGTCCTGCTCTACGATAGCCTCATGAATGCAGGCACTGGAATACAGCCAGGCACTTCGGCCATCTCTGTTGGAGAGTATTTCAACGAACAATCCTCTGGCCTCTTCACCCCTCAATTCACGGTGATTGGCCCAGTCACGCTCTCAAGAAGTTATGCCTACTATGGAGAGAACAAAGACGGAGCAAAGGATGTGAACATCCGTGAGTTTTACAAAGAGGCTTGCCAACTGGCCGCTCAACAAAATATAGATTGGACCACTTTCGACAATAATCACGATGGAAGAGTGGATTTCCTCTACTTCATCTATGCAGGAGAACCCGAGAATGTATCCTCCACCAAAGACCCCAACACCATCTGGCCCAAGGAGAGCACCAGTGCTATGACTGTCACCTATGAAGACAATGGGGAGAAATCCATCACTATTGGTGCTTACGGATGCTCTAACGAACTGCTGAGAGGCAATCTGGATGGTATAGGAACGATTGTGCATGAGTTGTGTCACGGACTTGGACTGCCCGACCTGTATGACACTAAGGGCAATGGATTTGGACTGGACTATTGGGACATCATGGACTCTGGATGCTATCAGGCAATGGGCATGATGCCCTGTTGCATGTCGGGCTACGAACTTGATTTCATGGGATGGAGGAAGCTTGAGGAACTCACACCCGATGAACCTCTTACCCTCACCCTCCAACCACTGGCTAAGGGAGGAAAGGCTTATAAGATAGTCAATAAAGCCAATCCCAATGAATACTTCATCTTAGAGAACAGACAGAATATAGGTTGCGACAAATATCTGGGCTGGAGAAGCATAGGACTCTACAACACCTATGGGGCAAATCATGGGTTAATGATTTCGCATGTGGATTTCAATCAGAGTGCATGGAGCACCAATCAAGTGAATAGCGATGCCAACCACCCACGGCTGACACTCGTTCCTGCAGACGGCGAACTCATCTCAAGCAGCACGGTCAAGACTACCGAAGAAAGAGATGTGTGGGCTCTTTCCCTGCGTGGAGATTTGTATCCAGGAGAAAAGAATGTGACAGAGATGTCCTCTTATGCTGTTTATACAGGAGGCATACTTGACCAGACCATCACTAATATTGTGGAACATGAGGATGGTACAATCACCTTAGACATCAATGGGGGAAAACACGACGAACCTGTTATTGACCCTAATGAACCTATTGTTGATCCTGATCCCGACGATCCTGATACACCTATAGAACCAGAAATCTCAGACTCCGAACCAGAGATTCCTGAGATAGCATAACAATCATTCAACCTGAGTTCAACGAATTGACCACACCTTGCCTCAATCATCAGGAAGGGTAAACAAAAGCAGGTGTGTGTAAAGATGAAATGGTAGGATTCCCCTGCCATTTCGCATCTCGTATGCTCGAAGTTTTTTTCATGCCTCAACGCACAATTGTTCAATGGCAAACGAACAATGCTTC
Source organism: Bacteroidales bacterium (assembly GCA_012729225.1). Taxonomy (GTDB): domain Bacteria; phylum Bacteroidota; class Bacteroidia; order Bacteroidales; family Bacteroidaceae; genus Minthosoma. The sequence goes on from JAAYDO010000177.1 coordinate 40,686, forward strand.
AAGTGCCAACGAACAATGGTGCGATGATCAATGAACAATTGTTCGATGACCATCGCACCATGCGTGCGTTTTTGACCTCATAAGCATGATTGAGAAGATGCATCAACCATCGAAGCAAACTGCTTCATCTTCCAGGTTTGCCAAACTCATGTTATTCACCATATGAAGGCAAACATCATGAGGTTTACCACTCTGGCAACTTCGTAGGGTCTGCTGCTGTATAGTTGTCCATGTTCAGATGGTATTTCATCAACTGATCCAACTGAAAGCGAGGGGCAGGGCTATCTACTGGCAGGGGCCTATGCGAGAACTGCTGGAAATAGAGCAAGCAAGCATCTCTCCACCACTGCGCATCCTTAGCCTGACGCACGAAGCGCACCTCCTGCATTCTATATCTTTCCATAGACATCACGCCCTTTGATTCATCCTTGCCAAAGTATTTTCTCATCTCGCCCCATGTTTGCACAAAATCATTGGCTTGATTCACACCACGGTCATACATATAGCACATGTTTTCCCACATAGTCAATCCATTGCTCATCACATGTCCCCAAGGAACATGATGAAACCATAGAAGCAGGTTTTCCGGACATGTTTCTATATTATTATATAATGTACGCAAAGGCTCTGGATATTGTCCCACATTGTTTGAACCCATATTCCCTGCCAAACACTCCTCCTCATAGTCCGAACGGTTGAAGCCTATGCCAATGCTGTCAGCACGGTGATAGAAGCGAGGCAACCAGTCCTCACGACTTCCTCGTGGAGCATACCAAGGCTCTGGCCCATAGTGATGACCACCTGCAAATATGTGATGCAAGCCCATAGGCATCATATAGTCCACCACAGCCTCACGACTCTTCAATAACAACTGCGCCATAGGAACCACAAAGCCCTCATCGTCTGTATAGTTCTCTCTCAGGAAGGTCTCTGCAATGTCACGAGAGGAAGCCTTCACATCATTTGCCAGCCTGCCAAAGGCATACCAGTTCGACATTGCCAAGTCATTGGCAGTCCAATTCACGCTGTCACCAATATTGGCCACACCTGCTACTCCTACAAGGTTAGGGATGGCAGGGAATGGTACACCCGAAGTGCTTGCCGCCTGTTGCTCCGCTGTTGGCTTGCCCGCACCAAACTCCAGTGTGTCGAAGAACTCTCTCCACATAGGAGCCAAGAAACAGGTATGGATACTTCCACCCGTATATTCCTGCGTGATCTGGAACTCTACCATCGTCTTGGTCTTTTTCAAACCAAAGAACAATGGAGACACAGCCTCACGAGGTTGGAAGTCGATAGGGCCATTCTTGATCTGGATAATTACATTGTCAGCAAATTGACCATCAAAGTTGATGAATTCCTCATAAGCCTGATTGGCGCGGTCACCTCCTTGCGAAGAATAGACAAAAGCACGCCACATCACAATGCCATTGTAAGGCTTCAGAGCCTCTGCCAACATGTTGGCCCCATCCACATGTGTGCGACCATAATCCATCGGGCCAGGCTCACCCTCACTATTTGCCTTCACAAGAAATCCACCAAAGTCTGGAATCAACTGGTAGATTTCCTTCACCTTCTTCTGCCACCACTGCTGTACCTCTTTATTCAGCGGATCAGCGGTTTCCAGGTTGCCTAAAGCCTTGGGAGAGGCAAAATTGACAGACAGATATACTTTTATTCCATAAGGGCGAAAAATGTCAGCAAGCTTTTTTGTCTTTCTCAACATATCGGTAGAGAGAGCCATGGGCTTCGCATTCACATTGTTGAGCACAGTGCCATTAATACCATAACTCTGGTTGATCTTAGCATACTCCTCGTATCTTTCCTTTAATGCTGTAGGCATCTTTCCTTTTCCCGAAGGGATTTCTTCCCACTTCCAGATGGAACGACCAGCATAGCCGCGTTCCACTGTACCATTAGGGTTGTCCCAATGATTGAGCAGACGCAAATCAAATTGTTGTGCAGAAACTGTGATACCCACCAGCAGTCCCACAAGCGACAATAATGTTTTCTTCATCAAGTGTTTGGTTTTGTTCGTTTAGATATAAATCTCTTTTCTTTTATATAAAAATCGTTTGTATTCCTATTTCAATTCATGGCACTTCTCTAATGCCATTGTTCCCCTCTTCACGTTGTTGCTCCTTAAAGCCATGAAAAGAGCAAGTTTATCAGTCACGACGGAAGAGGTCGCGGGTATATACCTTGTCTTTCACATCATCGAGACAGGCATCATAACGGTTGGCAACAATAGCCTGGGACATTTCCTTGAACTTTGTCAAGTCATTCACCACCTTAGAACCAAAGAAGGTTGTACCTTCCTCCAATGTTGGCTCATAGATGATCACCGTCGCACCCTTCGCCTTGATGCGCTTCATAATGCCCTGAATGGATGACTGACGGAAGTTATCAGAGTTGCTCTTCATTGTGAGGCGGAACACACCTATCGTCACGTCCTTCTCCGCATGCTGATTCCATCCACTACGGTTCGTATAGCCATAATAACCCGCCATCTGTAGCACACGGTCTGCAATGAAATCCTTCCTTGTTCGGTTACTTTCCACAATGGCAGTCATCATCTGCTGGGGCACATCCTGATAGTTGGCCAAAAGTTGCTTAGTATCCTTAGGTAAGCAATAGCCACCATAACCAAAGGAAGGGTTATTGTAGTGCGTGCCAATACGTGGGTCAAGTCCCACACCCTGAATTATCGCCTGAGCATCCAAGCCCTTCACTTCCGCATAGGTGTCCAACTCATTGAAGTAGCTTACACGAAGTGCCAGATAGGTGTTGGCAAAAAGCTTCACTGCCTCAGCCTCGGTCAGACCCATGCGGAGCACATCCACATCCTTCTTGATAGCACCTTCCTGCAAAAGCTTTGCAAAAGTGTCTGCCGCCTCATTCAACTCATCCACACACTTCACCTCAATACGCTTAGGAGCACCCACAATGATGCGTGAGGGATAGAGGTTATCATATAATGCCTTGCTCTCGCGCAGAAACTCTGGAGAGAAGAGCAACTTCATGCCATTGCCATATTTCTGATAAAGGCTCTCGGTATAACCTACAGGAATGGTCGATTTAATAACCATCACAGCCTCTGGATTTACCTCCAACACCAATTCTATCACCTCTTCTACATGAGAAGTGTCGAAATAATTCTTCACAGGGTCATAATTGGTGGGAGCGGCGATAACCACAAAGTCTGCACTGGCATAAGCCTTACGCCCGTCAATAGTAGCAGTAAGACGTAGATCCTTTTCTGACAAGAATTTCTCTATGTAATCATCTTGAATTGGTGACTTACGATTGTTAATCAGATCCACCTTCTCAGGAATCACATCCACTGCAGTCACCTGATGGTGCTGCGACAACAATGTGGCAATGCTCAGTCCCACATATCCAGTTCCTGCCACAGCAACCTCAATGTCCTTAAACTTTCTCATATTTCAATCTTTTCATTTCGTTCCTCACGAAATCTCCTCATGTATTCCGTGGGAGACATACCGTATTCAGCCTTGAAGTTCTCTGTAAAACGTTTTGGACTACTATAGCCTAAAGACGCAGAGATGTCGGAAATAGGCATAGAACCTTGTTCCAGATACTGCTTTCCACGTTTCATTCTAATGGTGCGGATAAATTCTGCAGGTCCTTTACCTGTGATATTAATTAGCTTCTTATAAAGATAAGTTCTGCTCAACGATAATTCATGTCCCAGAGCCTCTACCGAGAACTCCGTGTCTGAGATATGATCTTGGCAGATCTTCATGGCACGTTGGATGAACTGTTCATCCACAGATGTAATGGTAATGTCTTTTGCCACCACCTCTAAATTCTCACGGAACTCTCGTTGCCTTGACTCCCTCTTCTCGATAAACTTCTTCACTCTCAATCGGAGCATCTCCACATTGAAAGGCTTGGTGATATAGTCATCTGCGCCCAATCGGAGTCCTTCCACCTCCAGTTGCTCCCCTCTTCTGCCAGTGAGCAAAATCACTGGGATGTGAGACCATCTCAAGTCTGTTTTGATTTGCTTGCACAATTCCAGACCATTCATCTTAGGCATAGTCACGTCACTCACCACCAAGTCAATATCATCGTGCTCTTCCAGCACCTTCACTGCATGTTCTCCATTTGAGGCGGTGAGCACATGATACTCTCCTCTAAAATAATCATGCACGAAGCGACACATGTCAGGACTGTCATCCACCATCAACATCGTGAACCTCTGGTCTGCAGGCTTCTCCTCATGGTTTTCGTTATTGATGTTAGCAGCCACAACAGCCACATTATTATCGTCAATGCCTCTCGCCTGCTCATCCACATCAGTCATCGAAGCAGAATTCATCTCCTCTTTCCCTTCCGCAGGAGGAACAGACTTCTCAGCAGGTGGTGCACTCACAGTCGTCATCACCGTATCCAGAGGAGGAACTATCATTCCCATCACGTCGCTCTTCATGCCCGAAGGCAACATATTCACTTGATGCAACAGAATCTGTGCATTTCTCAGCACCATCTGAATCCTCACTCTCACATCATCGTTCAGTGGTTCAGAAGCCATCTGTTGCAGGGGACTGATGATGAGCGTGATGGGAGTGAGCAACCTTTGGCTCACACTCGACAGCACACGCTGTCCGTTTTCCTCCAGTTCATAACGATGTTCACGCTCAAGACGAATCAGGTCCTGATCACGCTTTTCTCTTTCACGATTGATGAGGTATCTGCATAAAGCATACTCCCCCACAGCCAAGAGAAGAACCACAAACAAGATAGCCCAGATAGAGGTCTCAGAAAAGAACTCCACAGCATAAGCCAGTATTGCATCGGTCATCAATTTTTTTCCCATACTGAAAAGCATTATCGGATTATCTGGTACAAATATAATGATTTTTCTTGATTCTTATCAGTTTTCGCCTCATCTTTTTTCTCAAACGTCATTGTTGAGGAGATTTTGCTTTCAAAAAGGGACGATTTTGATTCGAATCGCCCCTTTCTTTGTCATAATAGCCTTGTTCACGCAGTTACTCAATCACCACTCTTTCAATCACAATTCCTGGGTCGAGCGGACAGAGTGTAAGTTGGTGCTCACCAGCAACAATGGCAGGCAATTTCACCCTCTGAGTATTCATGCGAGTCGTTTCCCAGTTATAGTTCTGGTCACGGTAGCCATCTCTTACATATCGGCTTGCCTCGTTCACATTCAGAGTCTGCACCTCCTTGCCATCCAAGAGAATCATCAGGCGGTGCCCCCTGCCATCATTAAACGGGAAGTTGGGTGCTAAAATCACCGTGGCTTGCACCTCTGCATGTTCCTCTTTCGTGTTGAAAGCATACGTGATGCTTGCACCCTCCGTGCTGTTGGTATAAGGCATCAAAGCCACGCCAGCCTTCCACACACCAAAGCCTGGCATCACCTGCCACTTCGCACCCTCAGCAATCTTTCCACCGTCTCTGGCATCCTTCTTCTCAGCAAACTCATCAGCCTCCAACACAGCAATCATCTTCTTTGGCTCAAACACAATCTCCTGATTCTGAACAGCCTCGCTCTCCTCCACACGCTGTACGGCTGGCATCGTGTTCTGCCTTGGATTGTTCCAAGAACGATAACCAATATAGATTTCATCCATCATGTGATTCCACTTGCCACCTGCTATCTTATGGTTGTATTCATCCACCAGTTCCTGAGCTCTACGGAAACAGAACTCCACCTTATCTGCACACTCATTGGCTCTCAAGTCTTTTCTCTCCGCATAATAGCGGTTCAGTGCCTGCGCATAATACATATTATATAGGTTGGCAAAAACCCTCACAGGAAAATAGACCAGTTCATTGTAGGTGTCTCTGTAAGCCACAGGCACTTTCTCTCTCAAGATTGTTGCCTCACGCTCCAGCAGATCATATTCCTTCACACGTTCTGCCCACTCACCTGTTTGCAGATTGAATGTACGGGTATCCAGCAATTCTGGTGTGCGGCGATGCGCATACTTACATTGCAGATTCAAGATACGAGCAGCCTCCTTCGCACATGCCTCACCCATCTGCTCTCGGCAGAAATCTTCTGTATAATCCATCAGATTGGAAGCATTGAACTGAGCAGGATTCCATGCCATCTTAAACCAAAAGTCAATGGGAAACTCCATCGGCTTGAGGTCACCCACATTCAGAATCCACAACTTGTCCACACCATAAGAATAGGTCAATTGCATCTGCTCCCATATTCGCTGTATCTGCGACACATTCTGAAACTTCGTGTTGCGAGGTCCACCCACATAGTCCACATGATAATACATGCCATAGCCACCAGGATGACGCTTGGAGAAAGCACCCGTTCCCTTGTTCCATTCCAGTTCAGGAAGCACACGCACATTCCCCCAGTTATCATCACAAAGCAAGAGAATCACGTCATCAGGCACTGTCATGCCCTTCTCATAATATTCCTGCACCTCCTTATAGAGAGCCCATACCTGTGGTGTCTCTTTGGCAGACTTGCCAGTAGCCTCCTCTATAAGTTTTCGCTGACTGTTCACGATGCGCTCCAGCAACTCCACATCAGCATGCTCACCCATTGGCTCATCGCCATTTCCTCTCATACCCACAGTCACCACATCATCCGTGTTCTTCATGCGTTCCACACCACCCTTCCAGAACTTGTCCAGCACCTCCTTGTTGGTGTCGTAGTTCCATGCACCATGACTGCGATCACGCGTCCATTCCTGCTGGGCGCGTGCCATTGGCTCGTGGTGCGAAGTACCCATACACACACCCATATCATCTGCTGTCTGCAGGTTCAGCGGATCATCCATGTAGAAAGCAGAACCCCACATGGCAGGCCACATGAAGTTACCCTTCAGTCGGAGCACCAACTCAAACACACGGGCATAAAACTCATGATTGAACACTGGACCATAGTTCGCGTCTCTCCATCCTGTCAGACAGGGCGCTTCATCATTCAAGAAGATGCCACGATACTTCACAGCAGGTTCACCATCCGTAAACACACCCTGCTTCACATACACCTTCTCCTGTTTCATAACTGGCACATCAGCCCAGTCGTACCAAGGACTCACACCTATCTGCTTACAGAGTTCATACACACCATAGATTGTGCCACGCTTATCACTTCCAGCAATCACCAACTGATTCTTATTCATGGTGATGAGAAACTTCTCATGCTTGCCCCTCAACTCCGCAGCGTCAATCACTTTCTTCCTTGCAAGTCTGTCAATCTGCGCACTCTTTCCCAGCGTGCCCACCACAATTGGGAAATCCTCCCTGCCTGTCACCTTCACCAAGTCCTTCTTCAGGTTGTCCACCGCCAAGTGAACACCCTTCCAGTCCTTCGGATCACACACGATGTCGCCCTTCAGATCAGTCAAACACACCGCCCCACTCTGAGGCTCAAAAGTCACGAATTGATCGGCCGCCCATGTTGGTAAAGCCACACACAGCAGCACGAAAAGTTGTATAATTAGTCTTCTCATGTTGTTAGGTTTTGTTTTGGGTACAAAAATAACGCATTTCCACCTAACACACTAGCTCTCATGTTACATGTACTTTAGATAATGTTACATGAGAAATACAAAACCCTAAAAACCAAGTATTTCACATAGTTTTTTAGATAAGGAGAATAACTTAATGGAGTCTATCGGAATAATGAAAAGTTAAGAGAAATCCTTCCATCTTATGATGATAATCCGTGTCTGTTTTATTCGTATATTCCTTGACAACCAAACGAGGAGCATTGTGCATCACAGGTTTGAAATAGACATAACGCTCGTCCATGGAACGCAAACCAGAAAGGTCCCTGACAAGCTCTATATCAAGATCTGCCACATCTTCTATCTTCACATCGGGTAGATAAGAAAGTGTGTAGATATCTACAACATCCATATTTTCCCTACCATGTCGCATCAAGACTGGGTTATCCTGTTCATCATAGGAGAAGGCACACCAGCGTCTACATTCGCCCCTACGATATTCAGACCAACTAGTAAGTCTGTTGTGCTCATCATAGGTATAGCGAAGGGTGTCCCCACTGTCATAGTTGGTACACAGGATCATGTTGCCCCTGTTGTCACATGAGTCCACAGCCACCTCCTTCAGACTCACGCACGTATCTACTATTTTACCCTTCACCCATTTCTTGCTGTTCACATGGATATACTGACGCCGACACAAGAGCGTGCCTTGTTCGTCATAGTCATAGCTGAAATAACAGGCCTCCCTAACATACTTGCCATCGGGCTTGTATTCTGTGGTCAAACGTCCCATGTCATCATAGGTGGCACGATAGGTGATCATCGTTTGTGCCTCATCAGCATATATGCTATCATAACGCAGTATGAGCTGGTCCTGACGATTATACTTAAAGACCGTCTCGCCATCGATCTTGATCTCGGGATTGAATGGTTTCTTAGGAGTCAAAACAGCTTGTTCACCCTTCCGTTCCACAGTTACCTCTCGTATCTGATTCCTCTGTTCGCGAATGTGGATGATGCGAGAGATACGTCCTTCTTCATCGTAGTAGCTTTGATCATAGATTGGCATAGCAGATCTAGATCTACTACGTATGACGTCACCCACATGATCGCCCCATCGTTGTGTGATGCTATCCAGTCGGAGCTGTTGGGCATGGAGCGACAAATTGCAGAAGCCACATACCAACAGGAGGCCTATCGTCCTAATCATCATATCGCTTATCTATTTTACCATATTGACTGAGATCGCCAGAAAGAGTCACTTCATTCTATGCTTATCCAATTATCATTTTCGGCTTCTCCCTTCTCTTCCACTATCCAACCAATGCGAGGTGTGAGCTCATAGGTGTCTGGATCCTGTTCTGCCCCCACAAAACCAGTCAAGAAGCACATGGGCAGATTGGCACGTTCCTCACCCGAGTCTTCCATATATTTGAATTTAAAATCCACACTCAACACATCCTTAGGCATTCGTTTGAGATCATCTGCCCTGATGAATCCAGGCACACGCTCACCCTCCTTGTCGTAGGGGTAGAAGTTGATGAGCCATCCGTCCAACTTGGTGGATTGAGGGTCGTAAACGCAGTTGGAACTACGATAGCGGTCAGGGGCTATCTGAGTCATGATACATCTCCAGAACTGCTGATTGGGTTTGCCTTGGGCTGTCTTAACGAACTCCTCAAGAACAGGACAAAGCCTGTCGATCCACCAATCCAAGTCATAAGACCTGAGCATGCGCACACGATCCAATATCTTCTGCCAATCCTCGGGTGTTCCCTTCAAGGTGACATAAGGAATGCCACAACTCAAGCGCACCACTTCATAGTTGAAATAAGGAGACAGGGCACTCATCACCGTGATTTGAGAGGCGATGCGACTTTCCAACGTGGTGGTAGAGAAGTCCGCACGCAGGTTCTCCACGATCTGTCCCTTGGTATATTCCTTCATCTGTGCCTCAAACTGGTCAAAAATCTCAGGCCACAGGCCTTTCATCTTCTTCACCTCACCATGCTTAGTCACTCCTTCGATCTCCACTGGCGAAGCCTTGACAGCCACTGCCTGGAGCGTCATCTTACCTTCATGACCAACCAATCGGTTTCTGAGTTCCTCAGCATGATTCTGCACATGAAAGGCAAAGCCTTGTGTGATGAGCAACCAGATATCATCAGGCGAGAGCACCACAGGACGATGTTCAGCATAAGCCTTCGTCATCATCGTCAAGAAGGTAGCATTGTCACTGAAAAGCACGAGTTCGTCCTTCTCAAAACTGCTAGCCACGACCTTGCCACTCGTTCCATGCACATAATCCGTGATTGAATTAAAGAGATCCTCACCATTATACTCTTCCAATAGCTTCTCGGGTGCCGTCAGGTTCTCGTCCACCACAAAAGTGATAGATCCCTTTTCTTTCTTAATCACGATGTCCTTGTCTTTCTTGTTAGCAAAAGACTGTGTTGTGGCGATCATCACCATCAACAATACAAAAAGAATACGTTTCATACTCAGCATTATTAAATTTTCTGCCACAAAGTTAGCGTGTCCATCCCATTCATCCAAGAAAATGAATTCACAAATAATTCACATTTCACATCATCTCCACTTTTTGAAGTACTTCAAAAACCGTCAAAACCCCTATCAATAGGCAATGTTGTCAAAGTACAACTTTATTTAAACAATGCGAATTGATTGTGCTGACAAAGCTAGTAAATAAATATGAATATTTCCACCTCATGATGAGTAAAAAATCAGCCCAAAATCCAATGCTGGTCATATACAAGTCCGTTGTTCCTCCGTTGTGACTCCGTTTTGGGTCTGTTCAAATAGCAGAAAAGAGGTAGAGTCATAACGAAGGAAGAGCAAACTCAAATAAAAAAGGACTTCGTCCTCGAATTTCTCATTTTTTGCAATTGACAAGCCTTCGATATGCCTTCGATACGCCTTCGAGATGGCTCCGAATTTTCAACACTACCAGGGGAGGCAATTTTACGTTTCTGCATCGGAAAATATTTTTTCCTAACTATGAAATAAAAAATCGTCGATATGGGTATTTTTCAAGGGAAGGGTATTTATTGCTTCTTGACAACACTTATCTTTATACGAACCATAAAACCTAACCTGATTTGAGACATCACCTAATCCTTTTTTTAGTCATCACTGATGGCAAAGGTTAGTCATTACTGATGATCGACGTCGGTCATCATAGAAGATCAAGGTCGGACTTCTATAGAACCTTCGGAGGATGGTCTGGGGATGATTTTGAAAAAACAAAAATTATTCTTGCGACTTCGTCACTTTTTAACCATAAGCAACTTATAATCAAAAAGATGCACAAAATAATTCGTCACCACTTCGTCACCTTTCCAAACATAACAAACTGAATATCAACGCACTATTCTACTACCCTATCAAAAACACTTCGTCACCTATGATTTGACACAAATCAATTTACAGGTGACGAAGTGTTTCTTTATAACATGCTGAAACACAGAGTGCTATTCAAAAAGGTGACGAAGTCAGACTCTTAAAAACTTTTTTCTTCGCAGACACTACTTTTGTAAGCTTTATTCTAGTATTCATGGAGCTTCTTCTTCAACATCTTGAGGTCCTTGAAGGCGGATTTGCCAGCCTTTTCTCCGAGATAAATCATATCAGATACCTTCTGGGCTGAGAAGTCCTGAGGACCATATCCCTTGAGGTTGGGATTGATGTAAACGTCCACCTGCTGGAGGTTGCGCTGGTATATCTTCACATCCGGACGAAGAAGAGACCATGCCGCAACACTGAGGAGATTAAACTTCTGGAAGAAAGTGCCAAGGAGGTTATCTTCACCTGTAAACTCATCCGTATCAGCCGTTTCACCAGTCTTGTCGAGCCTCTTATTGACTGTGAGGTCAATAGCAATCACAATATCTGCACCCATCTGTTTGGCCACATCAACAGGAAGATTGTTGAGCATGCCACCATCTACCAGTGTCATGCCATCCATCTGAACGGGACGAAAGGCGAAAGGAATCGCCATGCTGGCTCGCATGGACTGAGCAAGATTGCCCGAGGAAAGCACCACTTGACTGAAGGTATTGACATCTACCGCCACACAGCGATAGGGAATGGGAAGAGAATCGAAGACGATGGAATCGTTGAATCCAATCATTCTTTCAAGAGTGGAGACGATGCTGTCACCCTTGAAAACACCGAAGTTGAAGAGTTTCTTCTTCTTTCCATCCTTGTCTTTTTGGTTTTTTTCATTGAGTTTATCTTTCAGAGCACCCAAATCCACTCGCACAGGAAAGCCCATCACATAGGTCATGGTATCCTCATTCACAAGGAGTTCACCACCAGAGGGTTTGCTACGGTCAGTGAGCAGATTGAGCCACTCTTGCGAACGAAACATGGAGTCGAGCTGGGCACTCGTGTAACCTATAGAGTATAGTCCGCCTACGATAGAACCGATGCTTGTGCCAACAATCATGTCGATAGGCACGCCCGACTCCTCCACATACTTCAATACTCCCACAGCAGCAGCCCCTTTCGCCCCTCCGCCTCCGAGCACCAGGGCTACTTTGGGACGGTCTTGTGCCTGAAGAGAGAGCAAGAGGAATAGAGACAAGAAAGAGGTGATGAGGCGTTTCATATGCTATTTTTCTGATTTGGTTTTGCAACTTTGCAAAGATAGGTATTTTATGGAAAACGGAAGACAATGAGCCTTCTTTTTGTTGCCTAAGTGAAAGATTTTGAGATAAAAGAGGAAAAGGACGCATGGATTGTGAACAAAAATGCGTACCTTTGAATCACAAACTCTTAATTCAAATGAAAAAAGGACTGGTGCTGGAAGGTGGAGGCATGAGAGCCCTCTTCACCGAAGGTTTTTTAGATGTGATGCTGGAGAATGGGGTCAAGGTGGACGGCATGATGTGCGTGTCGGGCAGTGCCTTGTTTGGCTGCAACTACAAATCCCACCAAGTGGGACGAGGATTGCGGTATAACATCCGTTTCAAGAATGACCCTCGATACATGGGATGGAAGAGTTTTGTGAGGACGGGTAATATCGTGGGGGCAGAGTTTGCTTATCACACCATGCCAATGGAACTGGATGTGTTTGACACCAAGACTTTTGCCGACGACCCAACAGAGTTCCACATGGTATGCACTGACATTGAGACAGGAGATCCCGTATATCGGCAGATAGAGTATGTGGACGACCCTATGCTGGAGTGGTTCAGAGCCACCAGTGCCATGCCTGTTGTATCTACTCCTGTGGAAATTGATGGAAAGAAGATGCTGGATGGAGGTATCGTGGATTGCATTCCACTGAAATATTTTCAGGAAATAGGCTATGAACGAAACATTGTGATCATGACACGCCCTGTGGAATACATGAAGAAACCGACCCAAATAGGGTGGCTCTTCAAACTATGGTATCGCAAATACCCTCATGTGGCAGAGGCGATGGCAAGAAGGCACAAGGTGTATAATCATCAGCGTGAATACATAAAAGAGCAAGGAGACTTAGGTCATACCTTGCTCGTGTATCCTGACTTCCCGCTGAAAATAGGAAGAACGGAACTGGATGAGAACAAACTCAGAGCAATCTATGAGCATGGCAGGGAGAAGGGACTCAAGATGCTCGATGAGATCAGGGATTTTCTCAACAAATAGTCTTTTACTGCACACTAACCTTTTTGCCATTCACCACGTATATATTACGGGGAAGGTGAGCTGAGAGGTCTTGCGTGCTCACGCTTCTGAAGAGAAGCGTGCCGCCCAAGTCATATACATCCGCCGACTTTGGCAAAACAGCCGGGGAAGCAACAGAGGATTGATAGCCCTGCTCGCCATAATACCCCTTGACGATGGCATCTTTGAGGTCGGGTTGATTGAAATGTGGCACAGAACGGAAATTGCCGTCGGAGAGTCCCATCCAGTGGAATGTTGCCATGTCATTTGCTTTGGCTTGCTGAACCATGTAAGTGGAGTAAGCCAGCAGGTTGTCTCGATAGGTGTTGTAGGCATCATGAGTGCTTGTGCCCCACTCTCCAATGATGACTGGAGCACCCTTCTGTACCAAATGGGTGTTGAGATCTTCCATCAGACAATCGACATGTGTCTTAGCGTCTGCAAGGTTCTTCACCTCAGGATAACTATGCACCTCGAAGATGAGATGATTCTCTACATGATCCTGAGGCAGGCGCATCTGCTTGAGAGGATCTTTGAGGTGAGGATTCCAATTACCGCTACCATCGCAAGCCCCATAAGTGGAGACTATCAAGTTGCGCTGGGCATTGTTGCCTCCTGTGGAACGAACAGCATTGACAAAACTTTGGGCATAACTGTTGATGGCATTATAAGCAGAAGTGGCAATCTTGCTGTCATACTGATTGGGGGCAGCGAAAGAGGCAAAGCACCAAGAATTTTTCACATCCAGCATTTCATTATAACCTTCAAAGATGAGGCGTTCATCATAATCCTTGAATTCTTCTGCAATCTGTCGCCACACAGCCTCAAAGCGTTCTTTCTGCTGTTCATAGACAGTCTCATCGGCTATGAGCCAAGCAACGTTGGAAGCACCTGTATCGTGATGAATATTGAGGATACAATACATGCCTTGGTTCATCACACCGTCTACCACCTGACGCACACGCTTCATCCAGAGCGGATCAATCTTAGTGCCGATGAAATCAGACGAAGGTAGCCAAGGGGTATAGACCCACTTGCCCTCAGCATTGGTATAGCCTTTCACCGAACTGAAAGTAGCCTCCATGTGGGGATACCAAGTGACTGGCACACGCACAGCACCAAAGCCTGCCTGCTGAAGCATCTTCATGAGGGAAGGTTTGGTGAGAGGTTGTCCCCAAGCCTTCTCATAGGTGGAGACGGTGCGATTCTTGTCAGCTTCTATCCACATGTTGAGTGTGTCGCCCGAATGACTGTCGAGCGTGTTGCCGAGATTCCAACCCACACGCATATTCCTCACTGCCTCGGTGGCAGTTTCAAAATCTTCTGCTGAGACCTGCACACCACTCCAAAGGGCGAGCGTAGCCATACATATCCATACCTTCATTATTTGTCGAATCATATTTTGATTGTTTGTTTTTATTCACAGAATCAAAAAGCTGTCTCAGGTCTATTCTTAGGCAATATACACATCCGAATACGGACACACATCGTGCTTTTGTTTTAGATACCGCTCAAACTCTTCCATCACACAGCGAGTAGCAAGTTCCTCATTCTTCACCCGCCCAAAGTCTTCTCGAAGACATGTGGAATGCACATCATTCCTACTGCCCCAAGCCACCCATATCTCCACTTGATGACCTTTCCATGCCTCTGCATAGCCCGTGGAAGCCATTGCATAGTCGGTGTGGAAGAGTTCGCATGCCCCCTTCACCATCTGTTCTGCCACCTGGCGAGACACCACACCATAGGTCTCTATCATCTCATGAGGCACTCCGAGCATCCGCTCCTTTACCTCGTTTTGGTAAGCCACCAAGCCTCCTTGAAAGTACTTGCTGGCTCCACTGATTGCTGTGATGGCAGACGCTATGCGCCCACCTGTGCATGATTCTGCTGTTGATAAAGTCATCTCTAATACGCAATAAAAAATTGAAAAGGACTTCTTGGGGCATCGGGGCAAGGTAGAACTTGTTCGAGACTATGCCGATTCATGGCAAGACAGAGCGAACGGAACGATCTCGGTTGCTATCTGTCTTGAGTGCATGAACATGGAAGTAACAATCGGAAATGTTGCGCTTTGTGGGCTTAGCATACTCACAACTCTACCCCCTCACTACTCCGCACTCTCCATCCATTGCCGAATTTAGTAGCAGGTTGCTCCATCTGCCGCATAGAAGAGTTTCTTGTATCTTTCCACACGATTCATATAGGACTTGTACCGTTCTTGGAAATCCTTCGGGATGGTATCTCCTGTATATACTTCCTTGTATTCCTCCTCTTCTGTTTTGCGACTCTTGATGGAAACTTGAAGGATATTGCCTTTATTGAAGTAGCAACGGCATTCATATTCCGCATCATCAGTCCATGCAGGGATGTGGGTATAGAAGAAACAGAGTGTACCCCCATCATCAAAGAGGTATTCTTCATAGAATTTCACTGCTGAAAAGTTATATGCAACCGTGATGAAACTGAGAATGTGGAGGGGGCTCATGTCATCGTCATCCAAAGCATAATGCTTGCTATAGTACATGCGCACATCTTCTTCATGTGCTCCAGTGCCACGCAGGTTCTGCATCACACGAAGTTGAAAATACTCCTTGGGCTGGTCATCATTGTTCATAAGAACAATTTCATCCTTCTGCTTGTTATATCGCTCACGGATGTTCTGCAAGGTGTTTTGTGCAAAAGAGAACTGCACACATACCGTCAATAAAATGACGGTTAAAATAGCCTTCTTCATACATTCTGTTTTTGATGTGTAACACATAGGTTTATTAATAATGTTGCAAAGATAAGAAAAAAAGAACAGAAAGAAGAATCGGACAGAAAATTATTGATTCTCTATTGCTTGATAGGCTCTACATGCAACATGATGTGGGTGTCCTTGCCAAACTCTGCTCGCAAGGCGTGCTCTATGTCGGTAGCATAGCGATGCGACTCCTCAAGGGTGATGTTGCCAGGCATACGAAGATGCATCTCAATAGCAATAATGTTACCTATGCGACGAGTATGGATATGATGAATATCTCTCACAATCGAGTTGCGACAGGCAATCTCTTCAATCTTATCCTCTGTTTCCTGAGGAAGGCTCTGCTCAAGCAACTCGCCAGAGGCCTGTCGAAGTAATCGAAGAGCGGTAATAACAATCAGGATGCTAACCACCACTGCGGCAATAGGATCTAATACTGCCCACTTGTTACCCAAGAATACAGCCCCACCAATACCTATGGCAGTGCCAACAGAGGAAAGAGCATCACTACGATGATGCCAGGCATTTGCCTCTAATGCCTGAGAATCAACTTCTTTTGACACCTTCTTGGTCAATCGAAACATCCATTCCTTCATGAGGATACTTACCAATGCCGCCACAAAAGCAATCATATCAGGAGACTCAAGCACTTCGCCTTGAAAGAAGGCAATGATTTCTACAACTCCATTCCATCCCAAGATGAAAGCCACCACAATAAGAGCAAGACCGATAATGGAAGTGGCAAAGGTCTCATATTTACCATGACCATAGTCGTGGTCGCAGTCAGCAGGCTTGCTACTGAGTTTGACCATTACAATGACCACCACATCAGTAAGAAAATCGCTCAAAGAATGGACTGCATCTGCCACCATGGCGGCTGAATGTCCGAGAATACCTGCCAAAAACTTTGCAATGAGGAGAATAGCATTCACAATACTGCCCATCAGTGTAACTCGGCAAATACGCTGTTCGCGTTTAGCTGGTGTTGTTTTGACAGAATCTCTCATAGTCTTTCCCTCCTATTATCTTTTAGCAGAGTCTGACTTCTCTACAAAGACACCTACACTACTGATTCTCTCCAAAGGATTGAGACGCATGGCATGTGTGAGACGAACAGTGTATGATACCTGTGACTTCATGCGAAGGGGGTGGCGAGGAGAATAGCACTCATGATACATGAAATCAGAATGTGTCTGTCGGGTATTATCGCTGATCAACACATCCAAGGGAGCAGAGTAGATGATGGAATCACCTTCAAGGAGGTCAATGCACATAACAACATCCTTGTACTTGAATGACGATGAAGTTCGAAGAGCAAGCGTAAAAAAGACATCAAGGTCTTCTTCTGAAGGAGGAATAGAGAAGGAGATGGTATCTTGATTGTCCCACCTCTGCTGTGGAAGATCTTGAAAACTGGAATGATAAAGGTTGTCCTGACACCCTATCAGGGTGGCAAGACCAAGCATACATACATATATATATAATGTACGAACCTTTTTCATGTATCAATCCTGTGTCTATTGCAAGTCAGGAGGATGCAGAGGCTGTTCTAAGCCTGTGCATCACCTTCATTGCGACTGCTTCGTCTATGACCTTTGGCATTGCTGTTTGGTCTGCCATTGCCTCTGGGATTGCCACCAGCATTACCATTCTTCCTCTTTTTGTTCTTAGGCTTTCGCTTGTTCTGGGAATCAAAACGGTTGATGCTATCTTGACTTAAGAGATCTGAAGACACTGGTTCAGACTTCTCGTTTGCATCACTATCAATGAGAGCATCAGGCTTCTGGCCGTGGCGGTTCATCTGAATAATCTCAAATGCACGACGGGCTGAGATGGTCTGTTCACCCACAAGGAACTTCTTGTCGGTAGAGTAAGTGATCATGTGAGAGAGCACATCCGCCTTGAAGAAGAAATATTCATTATCTAAAGTATGAAGTGTTATCTCTCGTGAAGGAAGTTTCTTGAGCGACTCCATATACTGATCCACCTCATAGTTCATGCAACATTTGAGCTTAGCACATTGTCCTGCCAACTTCTGAGGATTGAGAGATATGTCCTGAAAACGAGCAGCAGCGGTGCTGACACTCACGAAGTTGGTCATCCAAGTGGAGCAACAGAGTTCACGACCACAAGGACCTATACCACCAATGCGACCTGCTTCCTGTCGTGCACCTATCTGCTTCATTTCAATACGCACGTGGAAACGGTCTGCCAAGACTTTGATAAGCTGTCGGAAATCCACTCGCTCATCTGCTATATAATAGAAGATAGCCTTGTTGCCATCACCTTGATACTCCACATCTCCAATCTTCATCTTCAGCCCGAGGTGAAGAGCAATCTGGCGACTCTCAATCATTGTCTCATGCTCACGCTTTCGAGCCTCCTCCCACTTTTCTATATCGGTGGGACGGGCTATACGATACACCTTCTTCAGTTCTGTGCCAGGCTTGAAGTTAGCCTTCTTCACCTGAAGAGACACGAGGCGACCTGTCATGGTGACAGTGCCAACATCATGACCTGGACTTGCCTCCACAGCCACCACATCACCTTTCTCAAGCGGAAGTTTGTTTGCATTGATGAAATAACCCTTGCGAGGAGGCTTGAACTGCACCTCAACGATGTCGCAAGCGGCCGTATTATCTGGAAGGTCTGCCAACCAGTCGTATGTATTCAGTTTGTCTGCATGGCGGCTACATCCTTTTGAGCACATCTCACCGCAGCAGTTTCCACATTTAAATTCTGACATATTTTATTGATCTATTCTTGAGTTACAATCTATCTATTTTTAATCAGCACAATCATCTTGAGCGCAAAGTCAAAGAAGACCATCTTGGCATTAGTGTTTTGCATGATGTCACGCTGTGCCAAAGAAAGCTCATTCATGATGCCAATAATATTCCTTTCATTGATGAATGGAGCGAACTTGACCGCAAACTGCGCCTCTCGCTCATTCATGTGGTTTAGTTCAGACTGACGTCCGAAGTTGTAGATAAAGTTTTCACGTATCATCTTCTGACAATATTCCAGAAAAGCCTTGATACGTTCACGACCCATTCCTGCCACATTCTCACTCCAAAGCTTAAGTTCCTTGACCTTTCGTACATAAGCAAGGCGCATCAGTTCCACAAAAAGTTCAAAGAAATACTCACCATCCGCATCATGAGTGATGACACGAAGTGCCTGCGTCATATTGCCACTGCATGAGTTTGCAATACGTTTAGCCTCTGCTGGCAGAATGCTGTATTGATTGATGAGTGCCTGCTCCACCTCCTGATCAGACAACCTGGGTACAGTCATTATCTGAGTGCGGCTACGAATGGTCTGGAGCACCCTGTCGGGCTGTTCACTGACAAGCAGAAACACGGTCTGGGCAGGTGGTTCCTCCAGCAGTTTCAGTATCTTGTTGGCACAAGTCTCATGCATCTTTTCTGGAAGCCAGATGATCATGACCTTGTAACCTCCCTGACTCGACTTGAGACTGAGTTTGCGCAAGATAGCACTACTCTCATTGGCATAGATGATGAGTTGCTGATTGGTAGCCCCTGCCATGTCCATCCACTCTGCCATGCCAAAATAAGGACGGGTTATCACCTGATCACGCCATTCTTTCAGAAACTCATCACAAAAGGAGTCCTTACTGCTATTCTTCTTAAAGATAGGGAACACAAAATGCAGATCGGGGTGTTGCAGTTTCTCTGCCATAGAGCCACCGCCCAACAACATTTGTGCATAAGCCACCGCAAGTGGCAAAGCCCCATTACCTTCTGGACCACAAAGCATGAGGGCATGAGGCACTTTGCCCTGCTGATACTCTTCCAGCAGATGCTTCTTAACGGCTTCCTGTCCTATGATTTGGTCAAAGGTCATATGTGTCTATCTCTTCTTTTCCCTATTGATATATAATAGGATGATTAATAAATCTGTCGTGCAATCTCACGAATGCTGTCAGTCACTCCTAAAGAATAGAAGTGAATGCTGGGCACATGATGCTGCATGAGTTCACGACATTGGCTGACTCCCCACTCTATTCCGAGTTGCTTCACCTCAGCATCATCCTTACACTTCTCCATTTCCTTGGAGAGTGTCTCAGGCAAATCCAAGTGGAAAACCTTGGGCAACACACTGAACTGATTCAGTTTTGCCATAGGCTTGATGCCCGGAATGATAGGAATCGTGATGCCTGCCTCCCGAGCACGCTCCACAAACTGGAAGAACTTCTCATTGTCATAGAAGATTTGAGTGACAGCATAATCTGCACCCATATCCTGTTTCTGCTTGAGCACTTGAAGGTCAAACTCCAAGTTAGGGGATTCCTCATGCTTCTCTGGATAAGCAGCCACACCATAAGAGAAAGGTGTGCCAGGATTTTTGATAGGAGTGCCATCCACAAACTTGCCAGAATTGAAGAGATTAACCTGTTCTATCAATTCTGTTGCGTAGTTATAGCCATCCTTGACAGGCATGAATCTGGCCTCATCCTTGGCTTTGTCGCCACGCAACACAAGCAAATCCTGAATACCCAGAAATTGAAGGTCGAGCAACATATACTCGATTTCCTCTTTGGTCATGCCACTCACCACCACGTGAGGCACGACCTTAATGTCATATTTTTGCATGATGGCACTTGCCACCGCCACTGTGCCCGGACGTCGGCGCACAAAGTGGCGGAGATAACTGCCATCAGGTTGCTCCACATACACATACTCACTGCGGTGAGTCGTGATGTTGATATACTCAGGGCAAAACTCCTTCAACGCATCAATGGTGCTGAAAAGTGTTGCCGTACCTGTACCTTTCAGGGGCGGCAACACTTCGAAAGAGAATGCTGTTTTATCTGTTTTGTTGATAAGTTCTGATACTGTCAATGTTATATTTGTTTTTGTGATGAACTAAAAACGAGAATCAGAAGAAGGAATGAAGATTATTCCACATTACCCTTCAACTGGTAGTATGCTCCCACAAGGATAAAAAGTCCTATTGCCTGAGCAAAGAACACACCAATGCAGCAGCACAAGAAACCAAGGATTGTAATACCAAACACAGCAAAGCCCAGACCGAGCATACTCATCGTATTGCTTTTGGTCATGTTCCACGAAGCACTGATAGACTCAAACACACCTGCCTCTGGATGATCCACCTGATAAACTGGAGCCAACACAATGCGTGGCGTTATAAAGAAGAATGGAATGAGACATAATAAAAATGAAATAAGGATGATGAAACCTGTGATAAATCCCACAGCAATCACTTTGAGGTAAGTAGCAAGAGGAACCTTAAATGCTTCGAATGTCACTTCGTTGAAGCGACCATTCATCAGACCAAGAGCAAGATTGTACAAACCTACACTGACAATAAGATCAATAATTGCTCGGATAAAACTGCTTGCCGTTTGACTGCCCTTACCCATTAAGGGCAACGACTCTGTTACTGTATTCCAGTCTCCTCGTCCAAGGCTTTCACCAACCTCTTTGTAAACAGACGGATCAATATTTGTCTCAAAAAGACTTCCTATACCGCTTGAGATAACAGAAACGAGTAGATAGATTACTGCTACCAAAAGTCCATACTTCTTTGCATACTCCCATCCTGTGCCAATAGCACCTGATACATTTAATGAAAAATTTGCCATAGTTGTTGTAATAGTGTTTTTTAACGATTAGTACATTTAGTTATCTTATCTCTTAGACTACAACTGACTGTAGTTGAAAGCGAAGGTGTTGGCCTGTGACACATCGCCTGTATCAAAGCCACGCTTGAACCACTTCTTGCGCTGCTGACTTGTGCCGTGATTGAAGGACTCTGGCGTCACATAGCCCTGAGCTTTCTTCTGGAGGTAGTCATCACCTATCACCTGTGCGGTATTGAGCGCCTCATCAATATCTCCATCCTCAAGCGAGCCAAACATCGCCTGCTCGTGATAAGCCCAAATGCCTGCATAGCAGTCTGCCTGCAACTCCAGTTGCACGCTCACCTTGTTGGCTTCTTCTTGGGAGAGACGAGACATGCGCTCATGAGCCTTGCCAAGATCGCCAAGAAGATACTGCACATGGTGTCCCACCTCGTGGGCAATGACATAAGCATAAGCAAAGTCGCCATCAGCACCTAAGGAAGACTTCATGCTGGAAAAGAAGGAGAGGTCTATATACACGCTCTGGTCGGCAGAACAATAGAAAGGGCCAGTGCTGGAACTTGCGCCACCACAGCCCGAGTGTACTGAGCCACTGAAGAACACCAATGTGGGGGCTTCATAGGTCTTACCCATTTTCTGAAACTCGGCTGTCCACACATCTTCTGTACTGGCAAGCACCTTCTTGGAAAAAGTCTCCAGTTCTCGCTCTTCAGGAGTTGGCACATAATCACCCCCGCTCTCCTCAGTCCTGCCTGTAATGACACTGGTCACATCAGCCGAATTGCCAGCTACTTGGAATGCCTGATTCAAGTCACCTGTCATGAAATAGGTGATCAGACCTATCACGATTGCGGCACCAATGCCAAAGGCACCCTTGCCACCCATCTTAAGACCACCACCTTTGCCACGGCGGTCGTTCACATTCGAGCTTTCTCTTCTTCCGTCAAGTTTCACGATGTTTTCTTTATTTAAAGTGTACAACAAGTATGCAAAGTTAATACAATTTCCTCGTTTTATCACAAAAAATGCAAAAAAACAGGCTTGAGATTGTTCATTCAACACAAAGTCATTAAATTTGTCACCGAAAAGGAATCTATTTCCTCACTCAAAACTAAATTGTAAAATGATGAAACTGAATAGACTATTGATGATGCTCGCCATGAGCATCTTGACACTCTCCGTTAGCGCGCAGGGTGTTTCCGACAAAATGAAAGAAGCACAAATGCGTGGCTTTGGTGCTCAAAACACACAGGCCAACACTAAATCTGACAGCACAGCAAAAACAGAAGGACAAGCCAAGACCGACACAGACCCAGAGTTTCCTGGTGGCGAGGTGTTTCTGCAGGCTTATCTGAAGAAGAAATTAACCCATGCCGGTGTGAGCGGCAAGGGCGAAGTGGTGGTCAGCTTCAAGGTGGACAAGAAAGGCAACATCTATGGTGCAGAGGTGACCAAGTCTGCTGGCAACGCACTTGACACCGCCGCCTTCAACATTGTGACAGGCATGCCAAGATGGCGTCCTGGCCTCACGAAAGGCGAGCCTGCCGACAAGCCAGCCAGCGTGACCATCAACTTTGGTCAATAAACAGGCCAAACGAGAATCAGATTTAACTAACGTGAGTTCATTGAATTCACGTTAGTTTTTTATGTGTAGAGTCATACTCGCTTACTTTCGTTCGGGAGAAGCCTCTTTTTTCACCAAGCGCAAGTTTCCCATTCTAACATTCTCCTCCCCATACTTCCGTGAGCCTTCGAGATGCCTTCGAGATGCCTTCGAGATGAGTCTCAGATAATTCCACCACCTTTTTCCTGGGTGAGGAGCATTAGAATGCGAGAGCGAATTGGAGGCTGAGACAATCGAGACAGCCCTTGTCTTTTCCTAAAAACAATAGACACTTTTTTCGATTTTTACTGACTGTCTTTTCCTAAAGGCATGCCCTTTTTCTGAATTCGTCGAACTCACATGAATTCACTTTCATCCTTTCCCTATAGCAAATCCTTACCCTCAAGAGATTCTCGGCAACGGATAGAGATGTGAAATAGACAAGGGTTCACGACCACTCAGCAATCTCTGCTGTAAGTCATGAACCCAAAGTCCTGTTTAACTATTATTATTAACTACTTGATTACATGTCACAAAGCATTTTCCTTGTCCTTCCAAGACCTGCCACTTACTTTTTTCTCGGTCTCTTAAACTTATAGTATCTGGCAGCTCGGTGATTCACGCCATCCTCCTTCTCTTCCAGAGGAACGACATAAGGCATGGTGGCTATCTTCTTGTGGAAATTCTTCACGTCAATACGCACACCTTGCACTGTCTCCATCAACACTCTAAGTTGGGTGGCTGTGAACTTTCGTGGCAAGAGGTTGAACAAGAGCGTTGGATCGAGCAAGGCCCTTTGTCTGATGGTTTTCACAGCCTCGCTCACAATGTCTCTGTGGTCAAACGCCAACTCTGGCAATTCGTTGATGGGCATCCACTGAGCCTCGTATCCTCCCTGCAGTTTCTCCATCCTGCGGTCTATTCTGAGCAGCGAGGTGTAGCCAATGGTCACAATACGCTCTATATGGCTGTTATCTACATGGTGAAAGCGTTCCAACCAAACCCCATCAGCAGGATTCTTCAGTCGGTCAGCACCCCCAAATGCCTTAAACTGCATCATGTTCACCTGCACGAGACCTGTCATCTGCTTCAGCACACGTTGTGCCGCCTCATCCAGATCTTCGTCCATATAGATCAAACTACCGGGCAACTTGTATATTCCGGCACTATCTCCCATCGTCTCACTCTGTCTCACAATTAGTGCATTGAGCTGTGTCCCATCAAAACCGAGGAGCACACAATCGACAGAGACATATGGATTCACTGTCATAGTCATCATCGCTGATCGAGTTTTTTTGATTGTTATTCGTATCTTTAGTGTATCAATGAGTCATCATCTTCACATCCTCAACATCGTCTAATGACACACAAAGATAGGCTATTCCATCTTTAATTCCAAAGAAAAAAGGAACTATTTCTCGTTTTCTCATCAACTTTCCATTCAATCAGTTAGTTTTCGTAAATATTACGATAAGAAAAACTGACAAAATACCGTACCCATGACGATAAGGAAAGTTATATTTCTTTAATTATCCATCTCTTTAGTAAGCGTAAGCGACAGCACCTCGCCCACAGTTTGAATCTCACTGAAAAGACGAATGAAATTGGTTTTCTCACGACTTCTCACCATAAAATTGATAGTCGTAGTCCTCTGTTCGTAGTCATAGAAAAAATATTCGTCCGAGATGTGTATGCGGTAGTTGTCAAAGAAAGTTCGGAAAGGTGCTATGTCTTCTACAATATAACCAACTTTCAGTCTCACTATTTTCTGATCATACCCCTTAAAGAGATGCTTTTCACTGAGTTCAAGGAGTGTCAGCACAATGATAATCAGCAAACTGGCAATAATGGCTATCCAATACATGCCTGCACCCACAGCAAGACCAATGGCGGCAATCACCCACACACCCGCGGCAGTGGTGAGTCCTCTCACAGAACCCTTCATTTGGATGATAGCACCTGCGCCCAAGAAACCTATGCCTGAAATGACTTGAGCGGCGATACGACCTGGGTCGCCATTCTTCAGTCCCAGATATTCTTGAGGAATATAGATAGAGACCAGCATGGCTAAAGTTGCCCCCATACAGATGAGCGAGAAGGTGCGCATGCCTGCAATCTGCCCCTTGTGTCGGCGTTCCAATCCCACCATTGCACCAAGCAGCGTGCTCAACAGGAGCCTGAACGCTGCTCCCACAGCATTCACTTCTGTATCATTGATTTGCGCTAAAAGAGATTGGAAATCGAAAAAGGTATTCATGGCAATCGTGTTGTTAAAGATGAATGGGTCATTGACTGGTGACAGCCATTCGGGTTTCATGGTTGCAAAGTTACACTTTTTTCATGAAACATCCATAAAAGCAACTGGATATTTCGGATTTCCGCACACAAAGGCGGGGACAAGAGGAAAGGCTAAAAGACAATCTTCTTGCCCTTGTAGATATAAACACCACGAGTGGGAGTGGTGGTGGCCACCCCCTGCAACGTGTAGAACACATCGTTGCTGGGGGTAGTCACTGCGGGAACTTCTCGAATGGCAGTCACATCGGCTGACGCCTGAATGCCAATCTCGGCGGCTGAAGTCCAAGCCTTATTATTAATCTCAGACTTTGCCACAAACTTAATATATCGACCTGCGGTAGGTTTGGAGAGTTTTGCAATCTGCATGGCTGTGGTGTTCTTGAACTCACCACTTGCCACAGGACTGCCCCAAGTCTTGCCATCAAGACTCAGATACACGTCATACGCCTTCACCATGCCATTGGCATTGCCATCCTGACGAGCCGTGTAGGTGAACGCTGTCACCTCATAGGTCTTGTTCATGTCAATGATGATGGTGTGAGGACAGGAAGGCTCATTAGTTCCCCACGCTGTATGCCAGAAAGTGCTGGAATTATTGTCAAAAGCCTTTGTAGCCTCATTGCCACCTTGCTGACTATCCACACTGACAAGTTTCCAAGCAGTCTTGTTGATGAAGAGGTCAAACTCAAACTCCATCTCAGCGCTATCCATCAATCCCTCAGCAGAACAATATGTCTTGATGGTGCAAGCCTCTGTCTGAGCGAACGAAGAGGTGTATTCCTGCCAGTCACCATCATTGATGCTATAATAGATGGTGGCATTAGGCGTAGGAGTGGTCATGCTGATGCGACCAGTGGTTGAACGCTTGCAGTCCACAGCCTGACATACAGGCATATCCACTCGAGCCTTCTTTGCTGCACTCTCAGACTTGGTGAGAGGCATGATGAAGAAGCGGAAACTGGTGTTTGCCGCACGCAGTTCATACTTGTCCATCACATCTGGTCCACAACTGTTATTGCCCAAGCCACGAGTAACAGCATCAAGAGAGACGACTGTATTTTCACATGATTTGAACTGATAAGTGTGCTTGCTGCGGGTGTTGCGGTCTGTGTAGTTGTCCTCCGGACGGAAGTGAACGGCTGAAGCCGCCATCTGGTCGGGAGCAGTGAAGAGAAGACCATTGCCCTCCTTGTCGCTCAGAGAAATCCAGCGAACCTCTTGCTTTGTTCCATGTTCTTGAGGAAGGATATACTCCTCATACTGGTCTGTGACGGTACTATTATATATGGCGGGCAGACATGCCTCCTTGCGATCTCGGTAACTGTCCCAAGGACCTCTACCAAACCAAGAGAGTTGTTCCATCTCAGCCGGCATTTCAAGGCGGAAGCCTATCTTTGGAAGAATCGCACCCGTAGCGGATGGAGAGATGAAAGAGTTCACCATGATCACACCATTGGCACATACCACATAGTTCATCTTCACATCAAAAGAAGTTCCATTCTTGCCGACATAGCGAGACTTCATGGAGACTGTCACCGACTTGCCATCCTTGCTCTTCTCTATGTCTGTGCTCAGTCCACGAGCGATGAGACTGCGGAGACCCATATTGTCCCAACTTTCCTTCTTACTGCCATCATTGTCGGTAGGCAGACGGAACACATTGAGACGGAGAGGCTTGGTGATCAGTGGCACATCATGATAAGAATAACTGTAGAGATAGCCATTGTTCTTGCTGAAGACCACCTTGAAGTCTGAATTGGACAAGGTGAAACTTCCCGTGCCGTCTTCTACCTGAATCTCCTCATAACTGCTCAATTGCTTGAGGTCATACATCTCTTTGGCAGCAGTCTTCAGCGGCAGTTTCTCCTCTGCCACCACATAGCCTGCATCTGCCCAAAGGGTATTGTTTTTCTGCTTTGCCACAAAATAGATGAATGCTTCCTGGTCTGCAGGCAGGTTGCTGATGGAAGAAACATCAATGGTGATGTTGCCCGAACCATTGGCAGCCACTTCCCTGTCTATCGTGCCTGTAGCCAACTGATTGCCTTCCTCATCCATAATCACGTAACTCACATCATAGGTGGTGCTTGGGAGGAACGCCATCTTGTTCTTCATTGTAAAGACATTCTTAGTGCCAGTAGCCTTGAATTCGAGAGGCTGATAGACTTTCTTCGTGTTGTAGGACTTGGCCGTGAGACTCCAGTCTGGGTGTACGAGGCCATTGATACAGAAATTGCCATCATTAGGATTGTCACCAAAGTCACCTCCATAAGCCCAATAATCCTGACCTGTGGAACTCTTGGTGAGCAAGCCCTGATCCTTGAAGTCCCAGATGAACTCGCCTGTAAGACAAGGATATTTCTCATAGAGGTCAAACATCTCTCTCACATTACCCATAGAGTTACCCATAGAGTGACTGTTCTCGCACTGGATATGAGGCTTCTGACCTGTCTTTCCCTGACGAGAAGCACCTATATTCTGTATGGTCTCATAACTGCCATACATGGTACTGCTCACATCAGCATAGTCGCTGTTGCCCTCATAGTGAGTGAGACGAGTCTTGTCAAGTGCCTTGATTGCATTCGCCACATATTGGAAGTTGTTGCCGTTGCCCGATTCATTTCCAAAAGACCACATAAAGATACATGCGTGATTGCGCATCCACTTCACATGATTCTCCGAACGCTCCACCATCGCATGACGGAATTTCTCCACAGAAGAGAGTTTCATTGCGGCATGGCATTCCACATTCGCCTCTGCCAACACATAGAAGCCATACTTGTCACAAAGTTGATAGAAGACAGGATCATTAGGATAGTGAGAAGTACGAATTGCATTGATATTCAAACGTTTCATTGTCTTGAGGTCTTCCTCGATCTCCTCTGCTGTGATGGCACGACCATTGATAGGGCTGAAGTCATGACGGTTCACTCCATAAAACACCATACGCTTGCCATTGATGGTGAGTGCGCCATCTGAGCGAATGCCCACCTCACGGAAGCCCACCTTTCCACCACGGATGTCCACGGTTTTTCCATTGCTGTCCTTCAGTGTGAGCACAAGATCATAGAGGTTGGGCTCTTCTGCACTCCACTTCTTGGGGTTGGTCACATTCATATCAAGGCTCAAATCGCTCTGTGTGCCCACAGTTCCTTCTGCCTTGGCAATCAAAGAGCCATTCTCCTCTATCTTCACCTCAACAGTACCACCTGCCACAGCCTCAACGCCAGCCAGTTTCACCTTCACGTTTGCCTTGGCATCTGTATAGGTGGCATCCAAGTCTGTGGTGAAGAAATAGTCGCGAATCTGACTCTTGGGAGCCGCCCACAAGAAGCAGTGACGCTGGATGCCCGTGAGTCGCCAATAGTCCTGACACTCCAAGAAAGAACCACTGGTGAAACGATACACCTGCAATGCAATGCTGTTTTCACCAGCAGTGAGAAATTTGGTTATATTGAATTCGGAAGGGAGGTAGGAGTCCTCGCTATAGCCTACCCTTTGACCATTGACCCAAAGATAGTAACCATGACCCACACCATTGAAGCGCACATACACCTCTCTGCCTTCCCAGTCGGAAGGAATAGTGAAGGTGCGGCGATAAGTTCCTACAGGATTGGTCATGTCACCCCTATAGGTAAACCATCCTGGACGATCTGCCATCACACTGTAAGTGCTCTCGTTGTAGGAGAAAGGATAAGCCACATTACAATAAAGAGGTTTGTCCCAATTCTTGTTGTTGCGAAAGCCATACACCTGCCAACTGGAAGGCACGTCAATGTCACTCCACGATGCATCGTTATAGTCCTTGGCACATTTGTCTTCCTGCACTTTGGATGGATTAGACACCCAATCAAACTTCCAAGTACCATCAAGCGACTGATAGTAAGGTGACACTCTCATGTCATTTTTCGACACATCCGCCTCATTAGCCATAGGTATTGCCAATGTGTGGGCTTCCTCACGGTTCACACTTGTCACCTTTGGGTCATCCCATTCCTTACCTGTTTGAGCACTGGCGCTTCCTGCGCCCACAAAAAGAGCCATCAACGCAGCACACCTATAGAGACGTGCCAAACGCGAGGCATTTGATTTTCTGATTTCTTTCATGAGTTTGTTTTGGAAAAGTTAGTTGATTGATGTTGCAAAGTTAGTTAAAAAAACAACTTTTATATATCAAAAATGTTACCAGTTCTTTAGATTTTGATAAAGAGAGGACGAAATAAGGGGATATTGGCATATACTTGAATCTAGAAAAAAGAAATACATACCGAAGAGAACAATAAACAACCATTTATAGCGTTTCATAAGAAACAACTCAATATTATTATGAAAAAATATTTTATAGGATTAGCATGCCTTATAGTTTTTTCCGCATGCTCATCAGAGAATACAGTCCTTGAGGGGTTACGAGTGTATGATGTCACCAATTCCACCTGCAAGACATCTTTATCCTCTGCAGAAACACGTAGCGACTTCCATTTAGAGAATGATGCAAAGCCTCCAACTCTCAGCATTGAGTTAGGAAAGGACGGAGTAGCCCAATGTATGCTGGAAGATGTGGAAGCAAACTGTGGCTTGAAGAATCTTTTTGTGACCACAACCAATCAAGGCAACCAGATAACTCTGCTTGTTTATCACAACATCATTGAAGCACTCACAGATTGCTATTGCAACTTTGATGTTCATTTCAAGATGAGCGATTTGACACCAGGCAATTATTTTCTGAAAGTGTATTACGCAAAACCCAATATGAAATACAAAGAAACAGAACCTGCATACAGTGGGCGCATCACTCTTGTGTCGGACAAGAAAACCAGTATTAATCTGAAGCCAGAGATGACCATACCTGACTTCTAAAGATTTTTTCCAACAAAAAACTTCTCTTTCCCTTTTTTTGATGTATGCGAGTTCGACGAATTCGGAATATTGAAAGAAGTGTGTCTAAGGCACTCTTTCATGTGAACTCGAAGATTTTATCACATCCTCATCACTTGATTAGAGAGGGAGTAAATAGAGATAAGCATTTGAAAGGATTGCTGTCTTTTGAGTTTTACTGGACAATAATCATTTGAAAGGATGAAATAGTTGGGTTTCCCACTCCTTCTTACACATAAAACGACAGAAGCACCCTTCATGTTTCAACGAACAATTGTTCAACGGCAAACGAACAATGTTGCAAGTGCCAACGAACAATGCTTCAATCGCCAATGAACAATGGTGCGTTTTCAGCCTTATGAGCATAGGGTTTGTGAACAAATACTATATGGTTTTTTCAGCAACCATATATCTGCCAATCACGAGACATTCCCTGTTTTGATGTGTATCTTATCATAAAAGAAAAAAAGAGACCTCACATGAGTTGTGAAGCCTCTCCTCTATTAATAGAATATCGTTTACTTGCCAAGTCTTTCCTTCCAGAGTTCGTAGGCCTTGATATAAGCGTCGCAATTCTCCTCTGGCTTGATTGTATCCATGTGCTCAAGTGTCTTGAACGCATCATCACTGTCCTTATAGATGCCTGCACCAATACCTGCACCATAAGCAGCACCCACAGAACCATCGGTCACATAAAGTTCGATAGTAGCACCAGTAACTGCGGCCAATGTGCGGCAGAAGAGAGGATTGAGGAACATGTTAGCATGGGCTGCCTTGATGGTGGTAATCTCCATGCCCATCTCCTTCATGATGTTCATGCCATAAGCAAATGAGAAGGCGATGCCCTCATGAGCAGCACGAATGAGGTGTGCTTTCTTGTGGATGTTGAAGTTGATGCCATGAACAGAAGCACCCACATTCTCATTCTGAAGCACGCGTTCTGCACCATTTCCAAATGGGATGACAGACAATCCATCAGCACCTACTGGCACAGTCTCTGCCAAGTCGTTCATTTCAGGATAACTCATGCCCTCTGGAGCCACCGTGCGGCGCATCCAAGCATTGAGGATACCTGTGCCATTGATGCAAAGAAGCACACCCAAACGAGTGGCATCGTTCTCGCCATGATTGACGTGAGCAAAGGTATTAACACGAGAGAGCTTGTCGTAGTTCACCTCGCCCAACACACCATACACCACACCTGAAGTTCCTGCTGTAGCAGCAATCTCACCGGGCTTCATCACATTGAGCGAGAGGGCATTGTTGGGTTGGTCACCTCCACGATAAGAGATTGGAGTGCCTACAGGAATGCCGAGTTCCTTCGCCACAGCCTCGCACACAGTGGACTGAACAGAGAAGGTTGGCACGATTTCAGCGATAATATCTTCAGAGAAACCGAAGTAGTTCATCACATCCTTGCTTACCTCATTGTTCTGGAAATCCCAGAACATGCCTTCTGAAAGACCTGATACCGTTGTCTTCTTGTCACCTCCTGAAAGGCGCATGGCAATATAGTCGCCAGGAAGCATAATTTTGTCTATCTTGGCAAAGACCTCTGGCTCGTTCTCCTTTACCCACGCAAGTTTAGCTGCTGTGAAGTTGCCAGGAGAGTTGAGCAGGTGCTTCAGGCACTTCTCACCACCAATCGTCTCAAAAGCCTTGTTACCATAAGGCACTGCACGACCGTCACACCAGATGATAGAAGGACGGAGAGGTTTGCCTTCCTTATCCACACAGACCAATCCGTGCATCTGATAAGAGAGACCGATAGCCTTCACATTGGCCAATGAACCGCCAGCCTTAGCCGCCACACGAGCGGTAGCCTGCTTGAGTTCATCCCACCACATCTCTGGGTCTTGCTCTGCCCATCCAGGCTGTTTAGCAATGATAGACGCCTCCGCATCAGGGTATTGGGCACTTGCAACAGTCTGACCTGTGTGCGCATCTACAAGCGCGGCCTTCACTGAAGAAGTACCAACATCATAACCTAATAAATACATAGTTACTATTATTATTGTTGTTGAATTCTTTCTGTGACCTCACAATTGGGGTCATGCCTTTTATTTGTCAATACCTTCAATGGTCTGGATGGTGCCATCGGCATTGAAGTGAAGCTCACACACCTTGAGACTTCTCAACCAAGACTTGCCACCAGATGGCACAGAGTCGTGGTGGAAGAGATACCACTTGCCTTTCCATTCAATGATGGCATGGTGAGTGGTCCAGCCTACCACAGGAGTGAGGATGTCGCCCTTGTAGGTGAATGGACCATAGATGTTGTCACCCACTGCATAGCAGAGGAGGTGGCTGTCGCCTGTTGAGTATGTGAAGTAGTACTTGCCATCCTTTTTGAAAGTCCAACTTGCCTCGAAGAAGCGGTGAGGGTCATCTGCCTTGAGAGGATTGCCTTCTTCGTCCACCACAAGGATAGGACGTGGGGCTTCAGCAAATTCGAGCATGTTGTCTGCCATGCGAACGCAACGGGCAGGAAGAGAATCCTGCTTGCCCTCTGGAAGGTATGGAGTCTCAAGATGGATATTATCCTGATAGCGCTGGAGCTGACCACCCCAGAGTCCACCAAAATAAACATAATGCTGACCATCAGATGGCTCATGATAAGCACACATGTCAATGCTATAAGAACCAGGGATTGGTGCTGGCTGTGGAATGAATGGACCTTCTGGTCTGTCGGCAATTGCCACACCCCAGTGGAACACGTCGTTGCGATCCTTCATGGGGAAATACATGAAGTACTTCTTCACCTTCTTGCTGTAGCCCATACCTTGAGCCTGCTCTTCAGCATTGGTAGGCACTTCCACCTCTTTCTCAGCAACATCACAGTCCCAAAGCTGACGGCCGTGCCAAGGAATATCCTCCTGTCGGAGCACACATCCGTGGTCAATCACCTCGCCTGTCATAGGGTCACCCTCGATGGAGAGCACGTGATAGTCCTTCATGACATACTGATCGCCGTTGTCGTTTTCCACATTTTCACATTCCCAGTCGTGAGATGGGTAGATATAGATCTTGCCGTTAAAGACATGAACTGAAGGATCTGCCATGTAGTCGGCAGGGAACAAATAACGTTTTTCTGTAGCCATAGTTATTTTCGATTTTGATGATTAAATTCTTTTATTTCTTGCCTTTTTTGACCAAGTCTATCAACTTTTGGATGGTTGGTTTAGGCTTGCTGTTGCGGTCAAAGAGTGTGGCATATTCTGTACGACCCTTGATGGGCCAGTCATTACGCCAAGAGTTAGCGTCGTTAAAGCACCAGAAGGTGAGACGAAGCACATTCTCATGATTGCGCATGAGCATCTTGTAGAAATCAATCCAAAACTGATCTACCTTCTTCTGCACATTGGCAGGAAGCCCGTTCTTGTAGGGGTCAGACGCCTCGCTATACTCGAAGTTGTTGGTGATGTTAGCACCTGACATCTTGTAGGGATTGGGCAAAACCGAGAGATCAAGTTCTGTGAACTGGGCTGGAATACCCAGTGTGGCAATCTCCTTGATAGACTTTTCGTAGAGGTTCACATAGTCGGCATCATCCAAAATGAGATGTCCCTGCATGCCAATCGCATCTACACGCAAACCTTTTGCCATGAGTGGGCGGAAGAAGTTCACCACCGCCTTTACCTTCTCAGGCTTATACATGGAGTAGTCATTGTAGTAGAGTTCGATGGTGGGGTCAGCCTCACGGGCATACTGGAAAGCCAATGGGATGAAGTCCTCGCCCAAAATCTCGTAGAACTTGGAGCGTCGCAAACTGCCATCATCGTTGAAAGCCTCGTTTACCACATCCCAAGCCTCAATCTTGCCACGGAAATGTCCAAGAATCGTGAAGATATGATCACGCATGCGCTCCTTGAGCACTTCTGCCGACACTTGTTTGCCGTTTTCGTCCACAAAGAACCAGGGCGAACACTGTTCGTGCCAAATGAGGCAGTGACCCACAATGTGCTGACCGTTGGCACGTGCTTTCTCCACGAGTTGATCTGCCAGCGTGAAGTCATACACACCTTCCTGAGGGTGAATCACCTCGCTTTTCATACAGTTTTCAGGCACTACCCAGCCAAAGTGCTGAGCAATGAGCGCATAATCTGATGTCTGGTCAAGTTTGTGAGCACCAGAATAACTAACACCATCTTTTTGTGCTTTCTCCGCCTTCACTTCCCATTGATTGACACTAATGCCTGTGCGCCAGTAGTCACGGTAGGACTGCTGAAGTGATTGAGCATTTGCAGTAGCCAAGCCAAGAGCAGCAAAGGCGAAGAGAGTGAGAGTTTTCTTCATTTGAAATTCAAATAGTTTTCTAAACTTGTAATATGAAGTTTTACGTTGGAATCTAAACTTTTTCGTTGAAATCGCCATTATTCTTTTGAACGAGCCTCAATTTCCTTATTAATCTGGTCTATCTTCTCGTCAGAGAGTTCATACTTAGAGATAATGAACATGGCCAACACAAGGAGGACAGCAGGAATCACGCACATGAGCCAGAGGATACCCTGCCACTGCATAGATGAAACCTCAAGAGTGGCGCGTTCTGCCATGAAGTAAGCACCTGCGGCATTACCAACAGACATCATGGCAAAGGCTGTCACAAAGAAGAAGGCGATGACACGGAGTGGACGATTGTGAACAAATTCCATCCAGAGGTCGCTGACCTTCACATTGGCAGTCTCCTTTGCATCCATCACCACACGCTCCTTACACTGACTGAAGCAGAAGAAGAGAAGCACAAGACCTACGATGCCAAAAATAACCATTGTCATGAACCAAGCATGTGGGTCTGTTGTACCGCTCTGACCTGCACCCTCTGCTGGCTTATAGCTGGTAAGCCAAAGCACGATACCAGGAACGAATCCACCAAGAGCCATACCTGCCTTGAAGAAGATACCCGTAAGGGCGTTCACGATACCAGAGATGCGCTTGCCTGTTGTGTATTCTGAGAAAGAGATAACCTCAGGAACAAGTGCCCACATGTAACCTGTTGCCACAATCACACCTGTGGACTTGATAAACTGGCAGATGTTGATGACAGTGTCGTTGTTTCTAAGTTCTGTCATACCAACTGCATAGAGCATGCCCATACCTACGATAGCGACAGTCAAGAAGATATAGAACATGTTCTTCTTTCCCACCTTCTTCTTGATGGCAGGGACTAAAGGCATGAAGATAAATGAAGGAAGAGAGCCAAGACCCATGAAGATGGCTGTAGAAAGTGATGATTTCCAATCTTCCTCGCTTGCGCTGGTCATGTAGCAAACAAGGAGTGGGATACCTGCGCTGACGAGCAAACCGCCCACATTAGCCATGAACATACGGACAGAGGTGAGGATGGTTATTTCATCTGTGTCACGAGTGAGCGAAGAGTTCAAAGCACCATAAGGAACATTGATGAGCGTGTAGAGCATGCTCATGCCCACATAAGTCACGTAAGCGTAGATGAGTTTCACTGTATTGCTTTCTCCTGCAAGCCCGTTCCAGAAACAAAGGATTGCAAGACCCACGAGAGGCACACCTGCAAATATCAGATAAGAGCGGTACTTGCCAAGTTTCGGATTGTGCTTATCGACAAATGCTCCAACAATGGGGTCCCAAATCACATCAATGATACGAACCACAAGGAACATGATACTTGCCGCACCTGCATCCAGACCGAACACATTGGTGTAGAAGAAAAGCAGCCAAATGCTGATTGTCTGATAAATCAGGTTCTGAGCCAAGTCGCCAGAACCGAAACCAATTCGCTGAAGCCAGCTGAGTTTGTAGAAGCCTTTGGCTTCCTGAGCTAAATTTTCTGTTGCCATTTTGATTTATTAGGTTTTAAGTTTGAATTAGCACATGAAAAGATTGCGGTCTTTTTCGGTTGCAAAGATAACACTTTTACATTATATATTGTTACTGATTTGTAACAAACACTTTCAGTATTGTTTCTTTTTATATAAATAATTGCAACATTTGTAACCTCGGAAAGCAAAAACAGCCCATTTCATCGAAAAACTTACATTCACCTACTTTTCGTAACAAAGAAGAAAAGAGGTGGCCTGTTTCTAAAACACCCCTATTTTCCAAAAAGCGTATCGAAGGATTACCGAAGGCATATCGAAGGCTCGCAAAAACTGGGGAGATTCTTTTTCTTCCTTGCTTATTTGAGTTGCACCTTGAGCGGATTTCTCACACGACGAACAGACCGAGAAAGGAACGCTTCCCAGTCGGCGAGGGAATGAAAGGATGTGAGCGGACTCTTGTTCCACCCCGAACCAAAGTAGTAGGTGAGAGCAGAAGAGGGGCGAACGGAGCTTTTTGCCAGCAGATGCCCGATGGCCATGCCGTTCTCGCGCTCCTGAAACACCATCTCTATCTCATTGGAAGGAAAGAGCAGTCCCACATAGATTTTGCCCATCTGACGGGATAATCCCTCTCTATACCGCTCGGGATATACGCTCGCATCTCCCAAATCCTCATAGCCCAAGTAGCCATGGTCGGGCGAAAGCACATAGGCAGCGGGATTGTTCTTGTGAACAACGACTCCTGCTGCCATGTGGGATGTTGCTCCCAACCCCTGGTAAGAAACAGTGACACGATTGAAATGACTGCCAGCATCAAGAGAGATGGTGCGTGTCTCCACCACCCTCTCGCCCTGATATGTTTGAGCGGGATAGGTGAGGCGAATGGTGAAACGCAAAGGGCCTTCATCCAAAATCTCGAACGACTCATAACACTGAGGCATGAAGAGCGAACCGTCCTCCTGCACCAAGGCATTGGCTCCTCCTCCCAAGGTAGGTCCTACCGTATAGCAATCCATACCTTTTCCGTGATCCACATGATAGGAATAAGCAAGATACACCTGCTCAGCCAAATCACCAAGCCCCTTCTCACGCAACTGCTGGCATACGGATCTCATCTCCTGATTCTGCTCTGAAGCATACCAGTGATTAAGCATGAGATCAGATGTGCTTTTGTTGAAAACATCATAGCCCACAGCAGCCCCATGCCCATAAATGCGGTAAGCCACTCTGTCGTTTTCCCAGCCAATCTCATCTTGACGCTCCGTGAAAAGACGACCATACACTCTGTCTTCTTTCACACAACACACACCTATCTTAGCATAATAGACCGACCTCCCTTTATCACCCACACCTGCCTGAAACAGAAACTTGCCATCGTATGTGCGCTGTTGCTGAACCTCATTGCCATTTGCATCTGTAATCATAAAACTTTCTCTTCCGCCCAGACGCTTGACTATCTCTTGAAAAGGAATCTCCACAACCTCAAGACGACTGGTCGTGAGAGGATTGGAGATGATTATCTTCACTTGGTCTGCCGCATCTGAATAGAAGGAACAAAGAAATGAGAGGATAAAAAAATAGGTTGTTTTCATTGTCAGTTCGATATTTTGAGACTACAAAGGTAAAGATTATCCACCGATTGACAAAGAAAAGAACTATTTTTAGAAAAAAATCACACATTATATATATAGGACTAAAGATTTTTTACTTACCTTTGTACCCGATTTTCCCTAAAGGAAGATTGCAATGTGTCCGCAAGGAACAATACACCGCAAGAATAAAATAACTATATATGCAGAAAAACTTAGTGATTGTCGAGTCTCCCGCTAAGGCAAAAACGCTGGAGAAATTTCTTGGCAAAGATTTCAAGGTCATGTCCTCCTACGGGCATATACGCGACCTGAAGAAGAAGGAGATGAGCGTGAATCTGGATGATTTCTCTCCCGAATACGAGATTCCTTCCGACAAGGAGGCTGTAGTGAAAGAGTTGAAGAAGGAAGCCAAAGCAGCACAGACCGTGTGGCTCGCATCCGATGAAGACCGCGAGGGAGAAGCCATCTCTTGGCACTTGAGCCAGGTGTTGGGACTAGACCCCAAGGCGGCAAAACGAATCGTTTTTC
This sequence comes from Bacteroidales bacterium, assembly GCA_012729225.1. Lineage (GTDB taxonomy): Bacteria > Bacteroidota > Bacteroidia > Bacteroidales > Bacteroidaceae > Minthosoma. The sequence continues at coordinate 78,900 of JAAYDO010000177.1, forward strand.
ACGAAATAACCAAGAGTGCCATTCTGAAGGCAATCGAAACTCCTCGCACCATCGACATGGGGCTTGTGAATGCCCAGCAGGCTCGTCGTGTGCTCGACCGTATTGTAGGTTTCAAGATTTCTCCTGTGCTCTGGAAGAAACTGAAGCCAAGCCTCTCGGCTGGTCGTGTGCAGAGTGTGGCTGTAAGACTGATTGTGGAGCGCGAGAAGGAAATAGAGAACTTCAAGAGTGAGTCTTCTTTCCGCGTGAGTGCCATCTTCATGGCTGGAGAACAAACAATCAAGGCTTCTCTTTCACATGGCTTCAAGACAGAAGAGGAAGCAGAGGATTTCCTCAGTGCATGTGCAGGAAAGGATTTCATTATCACCGACATCGAGAAGAAGCCTGTGAAGAAATCGCCCGCTCCTCCATTCACCACCTCTACCCTCCAGCAGGAAGCAGCCAGAAAACTCGGTTTCACGGTGAGTCAGACCATGATGGTTGCTCAGCACCTGTATGAGTCAGGACACATCACCTACATGCGAACCGACTCTGTGAACCTTTCTTCTCTTTGTCTTAACACAACAAAGGAAGAAATCATCCATCTGCATGGAGAAAAATATTCCAAACCACGCCAGTTCCACACCAACTCCAAGGGTGCGCAGGAAGCCCATGAGGCCATCCGACCCACCTTTATCTCAGAGCATGAGATTACTGGCAACTCTCAGGAGAAGCGTCTCTACGACCTGATATGGAAGCGTACTATCGCCTGTCAGATGGCAGAGGCAGAGGCAGAAAAGACAACTGTCACCATCAAAGTGGCAGACGAAAAATCGCAAGCAGCAGAGGCGGCATTTGTGGCAACAGGCGAGGTCATCACTTTCGACGGTTTCTTGCGTGTGTACCGTGAGTCATACGATGATGACAATCAGCAAGAAGACAATGAAGGGCTTCTTCCTGCTGTAAAGAAAGGAGAAAAACTGCTGATGAACGAGATGATTGCTACCCAGCGTTTCACTCAGCACCCTCTGCGCTACACAGAGGCAAGCCTCGTGAAAAAGATGGAAGAACTGGGCATTGGACGCCCATCAACCTATGCACCAACCATCTCCACCATACAGCAACGAGAGTATGTGGAGAAAGGTGACAAGAAGGGAGAGGAGAAAAGTTACAATGTGCTGAAACTCTCTAATGGCAAAATCAAGAAATCGACCAAGAAGGAGGTGATGGGTAAAGAAAAGGGGAAACTCCTCCCAACAGACATTGGCACTGTGGTGAACAACTTCCTCATGCGCTCTTTCCCTGAAATTATCGACTACAACTTCACAGCAAATGTGGAGAAGGACTTTGATGAAATCGCCGATGGAAAGGAGAACTGGAAGGAGATGATGGGAAGTTTCTACGCCAAACTCTCTCCTATGGTGGAGGCTACCCTGCAAGAAAAGAGTGAACACAAGGTGGGCGAACGCTATCTGGGTGATGAGCCAGCAACAGGAAAGCCTGTGAGCGTGAAGATTGGGCGTTTTGGACCCATGGTACAGATTGGCATTGCGAGCGAAACAGAGAAGCCCCGCTTTGCACAACTGAACAAGGGACAGAGCATCACCACTCTTACACTCGAAGAGGCTCTCGACCTCTTCAAACTTCCACGCACGCTGGGTGACTACGAAGGAGAAAAAGTGACTGTGGGAACTGGACGTTTCGGTCCTTACATCCTGCACCACAAGAAATATGTGTCCATCCCAAAGGATGCAGATCCTATGGAAATTGATCTCGACGGAGCTATCAAACTGATAGAGGAACAGAGAAAGAGTGAAGCAGCCGCACACCTCAAGACCTTTGAAGAGGAAGCCGAATTGGAGGTCATGAACGGACGCTTTGGTCCTTACCTGAAATATAAAGGAAAGAACTACAAACTCCCCAAGAGCGTGAAAGAGCCTACAGATCTCACCTATGAGGAGTGTATGGCTATCATTGAGAAGGCTGACAAAAGCCCTGCCGAAGGAAAAACCACTGCACGTCGTGGCAGAAAGAGTGCCAAGGCATGAGGCTGAGAAGCAGAAGTAGCAAAGAGAGCAACATGCACATGAGTGCAAGAAGCTAAAAGCACATTACATACGTCATAAAGCAATACAAGCATGACAAGAATTATCCTGATAGGCTACATGGGGGCTGGCAAGACCACGATAGGCAAGGTTCTGGCCAGAGAAATGGGCATGGATTTTTACGACCTCGACAACTACATCGAGGGGCGTTTTCACCAGAAGATTCCCGAGGTCTTTGCTGAGAAAGGCGAAGAGGGATTCAGAGAGGTGGAACGCAAGATGCTGCACGAAGTAGCAGAGTTTGAAAACATCATCCTCTCATGCGGAGGCGGCACACCTTGTTTCTTCGACAACATGGACTATATGAACCTGCAAGGAGAGACCGTCTTTCTCGACGCTCCTCCACGTGTGTTGAAGGAACACCTGCAGATGGGCAAGACCGTGCGTCCACTCATTCAGGGAAAGACAGAAGAAGAGTTGATTGCCTTTATCGAGCAGTCGTTGCAGATGCGCCTTCCTTTCTATCAGAAGGCCCGCCACACACTGAAGATAGAGACAATACACACAAAGGAACAAATTAAAAATTATGTAGATCAAATCATTGACCTGATATGAGAAAATGGCGTATAGAAGACTCCAGCGAGTTATATGGAATCAGCGGTTGGGGCGTAAATTATTTCCACATCAACGACAAGGGACATGTGGCAGTGACTCCTAATAAGGATGGTGTAGAGGTGGATTTGAAAGAGGTGATGGACGAGCTTGCTCTGAGAGATGTTTCTGCTCCCGTGCTTGTGCGTTTTCCAGACATCATAGACAATCGCATTGAGAAGACTGCCACCTGCTTTGAAAAGGCTGGGAAAGAGTATGGCTACAATGCGGAAAACTTCATCATCTACCCTATTAAGGTCAATCAAATCAGCCCTGTGGTAGAAGAAGTGATCAAGCATGGAAAGAAGTTCAATCTGGGACTTGAGGCAGGCTCTAAACCAGAACTCCATGCGGTGTTGGCTGTCAATATGAACAGTGACTCCCTCATCATCTGCAATGGTTATAAGGATCAGGACTATATAGAGTTGGCACTTTTGGCACAGAAGATGGGTAAGCGCATCTTCATCGTGATAGAGAAATTCAACGAGTTGGAGATTATCACCCGTCTTGCCAAGAAGATTGGAGTGCGCCCCAACATGGGCATCCGCATCAAATTGGCAGCTTCAGGTTCAGGCAAATGGGAAGAGAGTGGTGGTGATGCCAGCAAGTTTGGACTCACCTCTGGCGAACTGCTTCAGGCTCTTCAATATATAGAAGAGAACGGAATGAAGGATTGCTTGAGACTAATTCACTTCCACATCGGTAGTCAAATCACAAAGATCAGACGTATTCAGAATGCCTTGAGAGAAGCCAGCATGTTCTATGTGCAACTCTATAAGATGGGCTTTGGGGTAGAGTTTGTAGACTGTGGTGGAGGACTTGGCGTGGACTATGACGGCAGTCGTTCCAGTTCCAGCGAAAGCTCTGTCAATTACTCCATTCAGGAGTACGTGAACAACTGTGTATCTACCTTTGCAGATGCAGCCAACACTAACGAGATTCCTCATCCCAATATCATCACAGAAGGTGGGCGTTCTTTGGCTGCCCATCACTCTGTGCTTATCATGGAAGTGCTTGAAACTACAGAAGTTCCAGCCATGCCTGATGAGTTTGTAGTGGGAGAAAACGACCATGAATTGGCAAAAGACCTCTACAATATCTGGTGCAACATTAATGTGAGAAACATGATGGAGAACTGGCATGATGCACAGCAGATTCGTGAAGAAGCTCTTGACCTCTTCTCTCATGGCATTCTTGACCTTCGCACACGTGCGGAGATAGAGCGCATGTATTGGGCGGTGGCACGTGAAATCAACACATTGGTACACTCTATGAAACATGTGCCAGAAGAGTTCCACTCGTTGGACAAACTCCTGGCAGACAAATACTTCTGCAACTTCTCGCTCTTCCACTCTATCCCTGACGCATGGGCTATTGACCAGATTTTCCCTATCATGCCTATTCAGAGGCTGAATGAAATTCCTGACCGCAATGCCACTTTGCAAGATATTACTTGCGACTCAGACGGCAAGATTGCACAGTTTGTCACAGAGACAGGAGTGAGCCATTTCATCCCGCTCCACTCGCTCGACAAGAAAAAGGGCTCTTATTATATAGGTGTCTTCCTCGTTGGTGCTTATCAGGAGATTTTGGGCGACATGCACAACCTCTTTGGCGACACAAATGCTATACACGTCACAACTGACAAGAATGGTTACCAAATCAAGAACATAATTGATGGAGAAACCGTGGCAGACGTGCTCAGTTATGTGCAGTACGAGCCTAAGAAACTTGTAAGAAGCCTTGAAATCTGGGCTAAGCAAGCCATTAAAGATGGTAAGATTACGCTTGAAGAGGGTAAGGAATTCCTTGATACCTACAGAAGCGGACTGTATGGGTACACTTATCTGGAATAATTCATGACGAGCGGAAAGCGTCCCTACAAAGAAAAGAGAACACAAAGCCTATTCTTCATAGGCTCAGCAAATCCGTAACAGTAGAAAGCGCAACCAACAGCAAAAAGATTCAGTCTCTTTGGACTCTTTGGCTTGTATGCCATTGATTCCAAAGAACTTAATTACATACAAAAAGAACAGAAAACTTATTATGGCAAATCTTAAAGGATTGGCAAAAGACACGGCAATCTATGGCATGAGCAGCATTGTAGGTCGTTTCTTGAACTACTTACTTGTGCCGCTCTACACCCACTACATGCCCAAAGAGTCGGGCGACTATGGAGTGAGCGTAAACATCTATGCCTATACTGCCCTTGTACTGGTCATTCTCACCTTTGGCATGGAGACTACCCTCTTCCGCTTTGCCAACAAGGAAAACGAGAAACCCGACACAGTCTTTTCCACCTCCTTTGCGGTAGTAGCAACCCTCTCCGCCATCTTCTTGGCATGCGTCTTTGGCTTTATCACGCCTATCAGCGAAAGCCTGGACTACCAAGATCACCCTGAATACCTGCTCATGATGTCTTCTGTTGTGGTGCTTGACGCCATTCAGGCTCTTCCGTTCAGTTATCTGCGTTTTCAGAAAAGACCCATCAAGTTTGCCTCTCTCAAACTCTTGTTCATCACCTTCAATATCTTGCTCAACATCCTCTATTTTGTAGTGTTGGGAAAGACTGAGGTGTATTATGTGTTCCTCATTAATCTTTGGTGTACAGGTCTCATCACTTTCTTCTTTGTGCCAGACCTGTTCAAAATCAAGTGGCACTTCGATTTCGGTCTGCTCAGACGCATGTTTGCCTACTCCTGGCCTATCCTTGTACTGGGTATTGCAGGAGTTCTTAACCAAACGATAGACAAGATTATCTTCCCGCTGGTGTGTGACGAGTCTGATGCCAAAGCACAACTGGGCGTGTATGGTGCATGCGTGAAGATAGCCATGATCATGGCCATGATCACCAATGCCTTCCGCTATGCCTACGAGCCTATCGTCTTTGCAAAATCGAAAGGAAAGGACAGCAAGGAATATTATGCAGGAGCGATGAAGTATTTCATCATCTTCACCCTCTTTGCCTTCCTCTGCGTGATGGGCTATATGGATGTGCTCAAGCATATCATTGAAGAAGAGTACCGTGAGGGGCTTATTACCGTACCAATTGTGATGGCAGCAGAAATCATGATGGGCATCTACTTCAACCTATCCTTCTGGTATAAGTTGATAGACAAAACCATCTGGGGTGCTCGATTCTCCTTGGCTGGATGTGCTGTATTAGTGGCTATTAATCTCATCTTCATCCCAAAGTTTGGCTATATGGCCTGTGCGTGGGGAGGCTTTGCAGGTTATGCCACCTCTATGATCCTCAGTTACTTTGTGGGACAGAAATACAATCCTATCCAATATGACTTGAAGGGCATCTTTCGCTACATCCTATTAGCCACTGTGCTCTTCGTGGTTATGCAGTATCTGCCCGAGTCTTGGCCTGTGTGGGTACGCCTTGTGGTCAATACTGCGCTGATCATCCTTTTTGTCATGGAGATTCTGCACAAGGACTTGCCACTGCATCATCTGCCTGTCATTGGAAAGAAATTCAAGAAACGATAGCCACTGTCCATAGAAGCATTGACATGCGCCTTATAGACGCATTGGTTCATACTTCAAGCTGCACAGTCTCAGGCTTTACAGAAGACAGATGCACAAGTATTGCCCCTTTCTTATATAATAAGTCATAACCTCTAAATATTTATCAATTAAACCCCTTTCCAACAATGAAAAGACTTACACTAATCTTTTTGATGCTGATTTCTCTCACAGCCAATGCCGACGAAGGCATGTGGGTATTGGGAAATATCTCTCAAAAAACTGATTCAATCCTGCGTGCTTTGGGATTGGAACTCTCTCCCGAAGAACTTTACAGCACAGAAAAGCCTTCTTTGAATGATGCCATCATCCAGTTGGGCGGTTTCTGTTCTGGTGTAGTAGTGTCTAATGACGGTCTGGTCTTCACCAACCATCATTGTGGTTTTGGTTCTATTCAGGATCACTCCACACCAAAACACGACTACCTGAAGAATGGCTTTTTTGCCAAGTCATTTGAAGAAGAGTTGCCAAACGAAGGTCTTTTTGTCCTTTTCCACATCAAGACAGTAGATGTGACAGATTTCCTTCAGAAGGCTATCTCTCAGGCCACCAACCCTATGGAGGCAGACTCTATCCTTGATGCCACATCTCGCCAACTGATGGAGATGGTAGATTATAGTGGCAAAGGCATCCAGAGCGAAGTCAATGCCTTCTACAAAGGCAGCCGCTACTTCCTCTCTGTCTATCAGCGTTTTGACGATGTGAGATTGGTATATGCTCCACCACAGTGTTTAGGCAAATATGGTGGTGACACCGACAACTGGATGTGGCCTCGCCAGACTTGCGACTTTAGCGTGTTCCGCATTTATGCCGGCAAGAACAATGCACCAGCAGAATATAGCAAGGACAACAAGCCCTACCACCCTCGCAAGTTCGCACATGTGAGCACTCAGGGCTATCACGATGGCTCATACGTAATGACCTTAGGTTTCCCAGGCAGTACCGACCGCTATCTTTCTTCTTATGGCATTGAGAATGTGATGCGCACAACAAATGATGTGCGTTATCAGGTACGTGATGTCAAATTGGCAATCCTCAATGAGGCAATGAGATCCAGTGATGCCCTGCGCATCATGTATGCCTCCAAACATGCCAGCAGTTCCAACTACTGGAAGTTCTCTCTTGGTCAGAACACCGCACTTGACAACCTCAAGGTGATAGAAGAGAAGCGTCAGTTGGAGAACGACCTCCTTGAGTGGGCTAAAGCTGACACCGCAAACCGTGGTCGTTACCTTGACTTGATGGAAACACTTAGAGACATCTACAAAAACAACTACGACAACTTCTACACCCGCAGTCTCTGGATAGAGTCTTTCTATAGCGGAAGTGACATCATGAACTTTGTGTTGAGAAATACCATGCGCTCTAACGATGACGACTTCCAAGAGAGAGTGGCAAAGCAGTATCGCGATATTGATGTAGCAACAGACAAGAAAATCTTTACCGCATTGATCAAGAACTATGTGAACCATGTGCCTAAACGCCCTGAGTTTCAGCTGACCTCCATCCAGCAAGAGGTAGATTCCATTTGGGAAGGCAACTACGACAAGTTTGTAGATAACCTTTATGCCAACTCCGTGTTTGCCAAGCCTGAAGAACTGAAGAACACGCATACCTTCGGAGAAGTAAGTAAAGACCCCATGGTGGGTGTTGCCATAGAATTTCTCCGTATCTACTATGCACTGATGAAAGAACCCACCGATGAGGAGAACTACGAGCGCATCTTGGGCGAAGGTCTTCGTGAGATGAACAAGGACAAGGAGTTCTATCCAGACGCAAACTTCACCATGCGACTCAGCTATGGTCTCTGCAAGCCCATCGATTTCGCCCCAGGCACTACAGATCTGAAGGAAGAGGCTACAAGCATGGTCACAACCCCACAGTCATTTATCAACAAGCATGAGCAGAATCCTGACAACTACGACTACCGCCTCATCGACCCTGTATATAAGTGGATGAAGAAGGGAAAGTTCTCCAAGCAGTATCTGGAGCCACAGTCCGGCAAGTTGCCACTCTGCTTCCTCACCACCAACGACATCACAGGCGGCAACTCAGGTTCAGGCATGTTTGACGGTAAGGGTCGCCTCATCGGACTTGCTTTCGACGGCAACTGGGAAGCCATGTCAGGCGACATCAAGTTTGACAATGCCCTCCAGCGATGCATCGGCGTAGATATTCGCTATGTGCTCTCAGTGATGGACGACTATAGCCATGCCAAACGACTCATCAATGAACTCACCATTGAATAAGAATCAATAAAACAAGAACCCCAAGGCCTCACGGCTTCGGGGTTCTTTCTAAAAAAACTAACCAATATTACGTCGAAAAAAAATCTTACAATAATCTATCTTGTACCTAATCTATATATGAAAGATCAAAATCTAACTCTAATCCCTCAGTAGGAGGAAACTAACTCATATTCTTTAGCAGGGGGACACGTAAGCAATCTACCACACAACCACTCGGTGATGAACCACTCTGCGTGGAGGAGGAGGTGGTGGAGGAGGATAACCATGTCTGTACTCATAACCATCTGCAAGATCCATGAGGTCGTAAGCGCAGAAACAAGACTGGCAGAGAAGTGAACCTGCAATCACTGTAAGCAAAAGAATAAACTTTTTCATAAGGCGATGTATTTACGAGTTAAACAATTCTGTTATTTTTGTTGATGCAAAGATACAGGGTTTACAGACCTGATGCAATAGATTTTCTCCTAATAGGAAATGTAAAAACCCTAAAGAGGTTAGGAAAACACCTCACAGAAGAGAGGGAAACAATGCCATGATGCTCTATTCACAAAATTCACATTGCGACACAGAATGCCCTCACATCTGCCCTATCTCATCCCCTTCTCGCCCTCACAGCCCTTCATGTCTGCAAAGAAAAAGGTGATGGAATTATCCAAAACTCATCTCGAAGGCATCTCGAAGGCATATCGAAGGCTCGCAGAAGCAAGAGGAGGGGAAGTTTCTCCGTGAAAGGTTCTTTATCATCATTGTTTCATGTCATTGGGCGTAAATGTATGAGTGCCTCTTGAAAGTTGGATGGAGTTTGCACGCACGAATCACGTGAGTCCGACACAAGAAACTTACGTTGGATCATAGATGCTGACAATCGAACCAACAGCCTCATCTTCTGAATTTGATGTGTCCAGATGATATTCCCATCAACCACGCTCTTAAAAAATCAAATATATTTGGTTATTCTATCACTTATTCGTAACTTTGCACCCGAAATAAAATGTGGACAGATTTGGACTGCTTGCAACCACAGTAAAAAATGCTAAAACGACAAAACGGAGCCTCAATGAGAGGCAGTCTCTGTCGGTGCATCTTTTCCCAATCTATCCCATACACATTATTTATTCATTTAATAATCAACGTTATGGGTTATTTATTTACATCAGAATCAGTTTCAGAAGGACATCCAGACAAAGTTGCTGACCAAATCAGCGATGCCGTGCTGGACAACCTGTTGGCCTACGACCCAGACTCAAAGGTGGCATGCGAGACACTTGTCACTACAGGACAGGTTGTTGTGGCTGGCGAGGTGAAAAGCAATGCCTATGTGGACTTGCAGGAAATAGCACGTGAAACCATTAACCGTATTGGCTACACCAAGTCTTCCTATAAGTTTGACGGCGAGAGCTGTGGCGTGTTGAATGCCATTCATGAGCAGAGCAGTGACATCAACCGAGGAGTGGAGCGACAAGACCCTCAGGAGCAGGGTGCAGGCGACCAAGGCATGATGTTTGGCTATGCCACCAACGAGACAGCCAACTACCTCCCGCTCTCCCTCGACCTCTCTCACCGCATTCTTCAGGTGCTGGCAGACATTCGCAGAGAGGGCAAGGTGATGACCTACCTGCGTTCAAACGGAAAAGAGGTAACTTACCTACGTCCAGATGCCAAGAGCCAGGTGACCATTGCCTATGGAGAAGACAACAAGCCAGAGTATATACACACAATTGTGGTAAGCACACAGCACGACGAGTTCATCGTGCCAGATGCAGACAAGGGAATCACACAGGAAGAGGCAGACAAGCAGATGCTTGCACGCATTCGCGAGGATGTCATCAACATTCTCATCCCACGCGTCATTGCAGAGATTGACGACGAGCATGTGAAGTCACTCTTCAAGAACGGCATCACCTACCATGTCAATCCAACAGGCAAGTTCGTGATTGGAGGCCCTCACGGAGACACAGGACTCACAGGTCGTAAGATTATTGTTGATACCTATGGAGGCAGAGGTGCACACGGAGGTGGCGCTTTCTCAGGCAAAGACCCAAGCAAGGTGGACCGTTCAGCAGCTTATGCCGCACGCCACATTGCCAAAAACCTTGTCGTGGCAGGAGTTGCTGACGAGATGCTCGTGCAACTCAGCTACGCAATTGGTGTGGCAAAACCAGTCAGCATCTACGTGAACACCTACGGCACAGCCAAGGTAAACCTCACAGATGGCGAGATTGCACAGAAGATAGATGTCCTCTTCGACCTTCGTCCAAAGACTATTGAACAGCGTTTCGACCTCCGCAAGCCTATCTATCTCGAAACAGCCTCTTACGGACACTTTGGTCGCAAGACAGAGCGTGTGGTCAAGACATTCCACAACCGCTATCAGGGCGACAAGCAGATGGAAGTAACCCTCTTCCCTTGGGAGGAGACCGAGGCATATCAGACCGACATCAAGAAAGTATTCAACTTGTAAAAAACAGCACGGAAAGGATGGCAAGCCTGTCATGCATGTCATGAGACTTGCATTTCCTTTCATTAAGAGAAATGACAGATAGCCTCAACAGCATCATCACTACAGACTCCTGCAATCTGGACAGCACACCATCAGTCCGCCATTTCGTCGGCATTGACAGTGTGCAATCCTCTCAGGTCACAAGCCCCCATAGTCGTCTGGATAGCATCCTGCTTGCCAAAGACTCCAGCAACCTGATGCGCACAGATGCCTATCGGGCAGGAACTGAAGTGCCCGACCACACCTACCCGATGAGGACACAGCCCTACTGTTTGGCAGGAGACGACGTGATGATAGGCGTGATGGCATTCCTTTTCTTCCTTCTTGCAGCAATACTTTACAGAAGCAGAGAAAACATCGTCAATAGGCTGAAAGACCTCTTCATCGGACAACGAACCTATGGTGAAAACCACTCAAGCGACAACATGGGAGAATCCATCTACTCATTGCTTCTCACCACTATCAGCGCCTTGAGCCTTACCATCATTCTCCTTCACCAAGATGTGAAGCAAAGTTGCCTGATAAATGCAATGGGCATGCCCTATTGGTTGCTCGGAGCAGGAGTCCTCATCTGTGTGGGTTTTGTGTATCTCAAGGCAGGACTTTATTCATTAGTCAATTGGACCTTCTTCAATACAGAATCGAACAAAAGATGGTTGAAGGATTACCTCCTGCTCACTGCTCTCACCGCATTCATTTTCTACCCTATAGCCCTGATTGACATCTTCTTCCCTCATTTATCCAAATTTGTCATTGGAGGTATCATGTTGATACTTTTTTTGTATGAAATCCTGCTATTTTACAAGCTAATTATCAACTTTAGAATCAGGAATTACGGATATATCCTATTTTTTTTGTACTTTTGCAGCGTAGAACTCATGCCTGCACTTGTATTGCGACATTTGGTGATGTGCTTAAACTATCATTTTCTTATCAATAATATATTATACTGATGGCAACAAAGATCCTCGTATCTCAACCAAAACCACAGACCGAAAAGTCACCATACTTTGAGGTGGCACAAAAATACAATCTTGATTTGGTTTTCCATCCATTCTTCAGGATAGAACCCATGTCTGCCAAAGACTTCCGTCAGCAGAAAGTGTCCATCCCTGGCCATACAGCAATCATCTTCACATCTCGTCACGCTATCGACCACTTCTTCAACCTTTGCAAGGAGTTGCGTGTCACCATTCCTGACGACATGAAGTATTTCTGTGTGTCAGAACAAGTATCACTCTACATTCAGAAGTATGTGCAGTATCGCAAGCGCAAGAACTTCTTTCCAGAAACAGGCCGTCTTGCCGACCTTCTGCCCATCATGGTCAAGCACAGCAACGAATACTACTTCGCGCCACAGTCCTCTGCCCACAATGACGACATGAAGAACATGTTGGACGGCGCAGGACTCAAGCACGACGAGGCTGTGATGTACTATACTGTTGCCAACGACTTTTCCCCCGAGGAGGCATTTGACTACAGCATGCTGGTATTCTTCTCTCCCGAGGGAATCAACTCTCTCTTCAAGAACTTCCCCAACTTCGAGCAGAAAGGCGTGAAGGTGGCATGCTTAGGCACTAAGACCGTCAAAGCAGCAGAAGCGGCAGGGTTGCACGTTGATTATCAGCCAACACCCGAGCTCCGCTCTGTGCCAGCCATCATCGAGGCTTTTGCTAAAACACTTTAGTAACATAATGGTCCTCACATTCAAGAAATCAGAAAGGCTCACAAGCCAATTGACCATAGACAAACTTTTCGCAGGTGGAAATGCTTCTTTCTCAGCATATCCCCTGCGAATTGTTTATATGAAAGAGGAGAAAAAAGAAGAGAACTCCTTGCCAAAAGTCCTGATTTCCGTGCCTAAGAAACGTTTCCACCATGCCGTTGATCGCAATCGCATGAAGCGTCTCACACGCGAGGCATATCGACTCAACAAGCACATCTTAGAGACTGCACTTGCAGAGTCCAATTTTCACCTGATTGTTGCCTTTGTATGTGTGGCTGACACGCTCCCCAATTTCCACACGGTCAATAAAAGCATGAAGAAAGCCCTTCATCGAGTGGCTGAACACCTTTAAGGGCATCCGTTCCTCCTAAGTCTGTGAAATAAATGAAATAATTGATAGATTTTGCCATGGGAAAGGTCCTCACATCTATATTAAAGGGAATCCGCACTATATTGGTATTCCTACTCACCCTTCCCGTCTTTTTCTACCAGAAAGCCATTTCTCCTCTCTTTCCTCCTTCTTGTCGCTACACCCCCACCTGCTCACACTACGCCATAGAGGCTATTCAGAAGCACGGTCCACTCAAAGGACTCTATCTTGCCATCAAACGCATCCTGAAATGCCACCCTTGGGGAGGACATGGATATGACCCAGTGCCAGAGAAATTTCATTTTTAAATGAATGGAGAAAAATCCAAGTTTCCATTTGTCAAAGAATGAAATGCGATTGCTCTCTATGCTCTTATTGGTATCATAGATTTTTCCACCTTTCACTTATCACTTATAAAGACAGTATGTTTTTCAACTTCCACACACATCACATAGACCCCGAAGTTGCCTGCATGCTCAATGCCGACTTCCAGACCACGCTCCCCCACCACACTCCTCTCTCTGTAGGCATTCATCCGTGGAACGTGGATGATTCATGGGAGGAAAAGATGGCACAACTGCGCCCTGTAGCCTCCAACAGCCACGTGTGGGCCATTGGCGAATGCGGACTGGACAAAGTGCGTGGCAGGGCTCTTCCGTTGCAAATAGAGGCATTCAAGGCTCAAACAGTATTGGCAGAAGAACTTCAGAAGCCCGTAGTGATTCATTGTGTGAAAGCCTTTGACGTGCTCCTGAACTTAAGGAAAGAGCAAACAAAAAGGGCCGCCACCCAACCATGGGTCATACATGGCTTTCGTGGCAACCCTATCTTAGCCAAGCAACTGATCAGCGCAGGGATACTCTTGTCCCTAAGCCCTCAGTGCCCGATAGACACCTTAAGAGAGATTTTTAGTCTTCATTGTTCCTTCTTCCTCGAAACGGACGATCTCCCTTGCTCTGTCCGTCAAATTTACGAGCAGGTCTGTCACCATCTCGGCGTGGACGATAGTCATCTCTACGATCTCTGCGATCCCCTCCAAACGATCTTTCGCCATCACGCGAAGGACGGCGGTCTCCTCTGAAGCCTTCACGACGATCACCTCGTCCTCCATCTCTTCTGTCTGACCTCTCCGAGCGGTCACCCTCTCTCTTTCCGCCAAAGAAGTTTTTTCTGGCATCCTGACGCTCCTCTCTTGAAGAGTCGTCTCTACGGTCGTCTCTTGAGAAACCACCCCTACGGTCGTCCGAACGTCGGTCACCTCTGTCACGGCCACCCCTGCCTTCACTCCTGTCAAAGAATCCGCCCTTGCGGTCACCTCTGCCACCACGCGCATCTTCTCTTGGAGCAAACACACGTCGGTCGCCCCATCTACCCAAATGTCGATTGATGATTTCAGCCTCTTCCTCGTCTTCTGCCTCCAACATCTTCCAGCGGCTGTCCTTACCCCATTCACGGTCTTTCTCTGCGCCATCCTCTTCCTCACCTCTGCCCCTGCGGTCTCTGTCCTTGAAAGGCTTAGACTTGAAATAGTGACTCTCATCCTCCGTGTGCTTGCTGTCACCCCATTCGCCATCCTCATTCTTCTTGTGAGGCTTGAACTTCAGGTTATGACGTCGGTCCTCCTCTGTCTTGATGTCAAGTCCCTCCTCACGGCGGTCTCTGAGTTTACCGTCAAAAATCTGATAGTGACGGAACTCACACTCAAGCGACCCATTGAAGAGCGCATATTTAGTTGATGGACGGAAACCTATCTTGTCAAAAAGTTGCTCATGATGAGTGATAATCCAAGCATCATTGCCCACGAATTTCTTCTTCAAGTTGCTGCCAATCGTCTCATAGAGGTCAAAAATATCATCCGTCGTAATACGATCTCCATAAGGAGGATTCGTGATCATGATAGCCTTGTCGAGTGGTTGCTCAAACTCATAGAAGTCACGCTGCTCCACATTCACCACATCCTTCACACCTGCATGCTGCACATTTTCCGTCGCAATCTGCACCACCTGCCGGTTGATGTCATAGCCATAAATCTTGTGCTCAAACTCACGCTCCTGACTATCATCATTGTAGATACGGTCGAAGAGATCTGCATCAAAGTCCTTCCACTTCTCAAACGCATATTCCTTGCGGAACACACCCGGATAGACATTTTGGGCAATCAAGGCAGCCTCGATAAGGATAGTGCCCGAACCACAGAAAGGATCAATCAGGTCGCATTCGCCATCCCAGCCCGTCAGGAGAATCAAGCCAGCCGCCAGCACCTCATTGATAGGAGCCGCCACAGTGGCAGTCTTGTAGCCGCGCTGGTGGAGGCTTTCGCCCGAAGAGTCGAGAGAAATCGTCACCACATCCTCTGCTATGTGCACATTGATGCGGAGGTCAGGGTTGCTGATACCCACATTGGGGCGGTCACCCGTCTTTTCGCGCCAATAGTCCGCTATAGCGTCTTTCACACGGTATGCCACAAACTTAGAGTGGCGGAAGTTATCGCTGAAGATAACAGAGTCCACAAGAATCGTGTTCTTCACGTCCATATACTCCGACCAGTCTATCTGCTTCACTACCTCATACACCTCATCGGCATCAGTTGCCTTAAACTCCTTGATGGGCTTGAGCACCTTGATGGCTGTGCGAGTGCAGAAGTTTGCCTTATAGAGCATCTCCTTGTCGCCAGTGAATGACACCATACGACGGCCAATCTCCACGTTGTTAGCACCTAAGTTGATGAGTTCCTTTGCAAGGATCTCTTCCAGTCCCTGGAAGGTCTTTGCGATAATTCTGAATTCAGTCATATTGAATGTTTGTCTTTTCTATAAAGAGTGTGGAGGAAAACGGTAATAGGCCTTTCCTTTCTTCTTCGTTTCTTTTTTATTGTTTTTTTAGTACAGAAAAATCATGCTTTCTGAGTGATGCTCTCACCAGCCGCCACATCGTGAGTCACCCAGATGTTGCCTCCAATCACAGCCCCCCTTCCTATGGTGATGCGGCCTAAGATAGAAGCATTAGAATACACAATCACATGATCCTCAAGGATAGGATGGCGGGCAATGCCCTTAATGGGGTTGCCCTCTTCGTCAAGCGGAAAACTCTTTGCGCCCAATGTCACACCCTGATAGAGCTTCACATTGTTGCCAATCACGCTTGTCTCGCCAATCACCACACCTGTGCCGTGGTCGATTGTGAAATACTCGCCAATCGTGGCTCCAGGGTGAATGTCAATGCCCGTCTCCGAGTGACCCATCTCCGTGAGCATGCGAGGAATGAGAGGCACATCCAGCCCCCACAAGATATGCGCCATGCGATAGATGGTCAGTTCCTTGATGACCGGATAGCAGCTGATGATCTCCGCATAGTTCTTGGCTGCGGGATCGCCATTGAAGGCAGCCACCACATCAGTGGCAAGCACTCGGCGCAGTTCGGGCAACTGAGCAATAAACCTCTCCGCACGCTCCTCAGCCATGCGGCGTATCTCCATGCACACCGTACGCTTGCTATAGGCGGCAAACACAGCCATGTCCTCCTCAAAGTTGGAGAAAGACAAGCCTGCCTGGATTTGCCCCACCAGCAAATGATAAAGTTGATCGAGATCCACACCCAACTGATATTCCAGAGTGGTGGTGTTGATGCAAGAACGACCATAGTACCCAGGGAATATGATTCCCCTGGCAAGGTCTATAATCTTCTGGAGCACTTCGCCAGAAGGTAATGGCACACCATTGCTGTGCTCATGATAGAGATCTTTGTATGATTCAGGACGTGTCAGTTCGTCCACAACCTGTGTCAATGTCTTGGCAAGAGTCCTTGCGTTCATGTCGTTGTGATATAACTTTGGGCTACAAAGGTAGCAGAAAAAAACGAGTTATATAGAAAAAAACGAAATAAATCCTCATTTATCCTCCATTTACCCCTCATTTATTCCCCATTATTGTGTAACTTTGCAACAAAATAAATAAAAAAACAAAAAACACAATGAAATTACTCCTACTTGGTAGTGGCGGTCGCGAACACGCCCTGGCTTGGAAAATAGCCCAAAGTCCTAAGATTGACAAACTCTACATCGCCCCAGGCAATGCAGGCACTGCCGACGCTGGCGAGAACGTGCCTCTGAAGGCTGACGACTTCGAGGGCATCCGCACCTTTGTGCTCCAAAACGCCATCGACATGGTGGTGGTAGGCCCCGAAGACCCACTCGTGAAAGGAGTGTATGATTTCTTCCAGCATGACGCACAGCTCAAACACATCCCCGTGATAGGCCCCAGCCAGCAGGGCGCAGTGCTTGAGGGCAGCAAGGATTTCGCCAAGAATTTCATGCAGCGCCACCACATCCCCACAGCAGCCTACCGTTCGTTCAATGGCACCAACATCGAGGAAGGCATCGCTTTTCTGGAGACACTCCAGGCCCCTTACGTGCTCAAGGCCGACGGTCTCTGTGCCGGCAAGGGTGTGCTCATCCTGCCCACCCTTGAAGAGGCAAAGAAAGAGTTCCGTGGCATGCTCGACGGCATGTTCGGCGAGGCAAGCGCCACTGTGGTGATAGAGGAGTTCCTCTCAGGCATAGAGTGCTCAGTATTCGTCCTGACCGACGGCAAGAACTACAAGATTCTTCCAGAGGCCAAAGACTACAAGCGCATTGGCGAGGGCGACACAGGGCTCAACACCGGTGGCATGGGCAGCGTGTCTCCAGTTCCGTTTGCCGACGCAGAGTGGATGAAGAAAGTGGAAGAGCGCATTGTGAAACCTACCGTAGAAGGCCTTGCCGCCGATGGCATTGACTACAAGGGCTTCATCTTCCTCGGTCTCATCAAGGTAGACCGTGACTATGCCTACGCCAAGGCAGGAGACCCCGTAGTGATTGAATACAACGTGCGCATGGGCGACCCAGAGACAGAGGCGGTCATGCTTCGCCTCAAGAGCGACCTCGTGGACCTCTTCGAGGGCGTGGCAGAGGGCAACCTCGACCAGCGCTCCATCGAGTTCGACCCACGCGCGGCTGTCTGCGTGATGATGGTGAGCGGAGGCTACCCACAGACCTACGAGAAAGGCTTTGAAATCACAGGCATCGAGAACGTGGAAGGCTCAGTCGTGTTCCATGCCGGCACTGCCCTCAAGGATGGCAAAGTGGTCACAGCAGGTGGCCGTGTCATTGCGGTCAGTTCTTACGGGGCTACTCAAAATGAGGCACTTGTCAAGTCATTCACCGAAGCTGGCAAAATCAAGTTCGAGGGCAAATACTTCCGTCGCGACATTGGTCAGGACCTCCTGAAGTAATGTTGATGTATGACTATCGAAGAATATATGTCTTCTCACCGTTATGATGACAATATTAACGAATTGAAAACATACTTCGATTCAGTCATCGATTGGATTAGTAGTACCTTCATTGATGTAGAATCTGAAATGAAAGGATTGGAATGGAATAGATTGTATGAGACTTATCATCTACAAGGCTATAGTCCAACGCTCATTCACAATAGAGTACAAGCTCTATATGCCGATGAATACGTAAAGAAACGTAGCGGTATTTTTGAATATATTCTTGGTGGCGAGCAAGATCAAAGACTTCTTGAAATTAGAATTTTTGAAGAACCAACAAAGAAAGCCGTCTATGCAAGACAAACAGAAAAAGCCCAAAAGGATGGTGTGTCAAACTGCCCATTGTGCGCTTGTGGAAGTAACACCAACAGAGTAAAAATTTGGAAATATGCTGAAATGGATGCAGATCATGTGACAGCATGGAGCAAAGGCGGTGCAACGGATATAAGCAATTGTGAAATGTTGTGTAAAACACATAACCGTTCAAAAGGAAATAAATGATTATCTTCTGACATTGTAAAATCATAGTGAATTAAAATGAGAAGGTTGGTCGCCTGCAAATAACACATCATTTCGATATATGATTACTAAGGAAGAAACAACAATATTAAAAGGTGTCGCTATAGTGTTCATGCTCTATTTACACCTTTTTAATCAGATGCCAAATGTTTCTCTGTGTGATTATTTTATCACTTTAGGAGATATACCGTTGGTGCATCTGCTGACAAGAGCTTGCAATCCTGTATCATTCTTCTTAATACTCGGTGGTTATGGCATGTATATGGTCTATCGCAAAGGGGATAAAAATAAGTATATCAGGATATTAAAACTATATATCCACTATTGGGTTATATTGGCACTATTTCTTCTGGTCGGTTTTATAGTTTATGGAAGAACACCAGGGTCTTTTTTGACGATACTGTCTAATGTAACAGGATTTGAAGCCACATATAATGGAGAGATTTGGTTCTTGCTACCTTATGCTCTACTGTCTATTACCTCTTCATGGCTATTTTCTATAACCGATAGGTTCAAGACGAGATACGTTTTGCTCGTATTGTTCTTTGTGAATTTATGTACCTCGTTCTTGATAAGCCGTTATGGTGATGCTTTTTTCTATCATAATTATCTGGCATACGATCCCCTTCTTTACTTCCACCTGATGTTTTCTTTCTATCTTGGAGCTATGACAGCAAAGCATCAGTTGATAACTAAAATATCAGAAAGCAAAGCTGGGCAAATCTTAAAAAAAATACGCATGGATGTTGTTGCTTTTGACTATAGGCTTTAGAATCTTGTTTAGAACTGGGGCTTTCCATGCTTTCTATGTTTATGCTTTCATCATTATTTTCCTGAACTTGAAAAGAGCCAGAATCATAGATAAGTCTCTTGCTTTTTTAGGTCAACACTCTATGAATATTTGGATGATCAATAGTTGGTTCTGTTACTACCTTTTCAAAGACTTTATTTACGGCTTCAAATATCCATTGGTAATATTACTTGTTCTTATGGCTGTCAGCATATTGACATCAATGATTGTGAATGTCCTTTGCCGTCCAATAGAAAAGCTTATTACGCAGAAATCATCTCTATAGGATTGACAACGGAATAAACTAACCGACTGATTTTAAGCGTTAAGCCTAAGATCGGTCGGTTAATTTGTTCCCGAAATGTGTACCTGCATCCCTAAAAGTGGCTTTCCGTCAAAAGAAAAACCCCATGCCTGGCATAAACCAGACACAGGGCTGGGAACCACTATGAAAACGTGAGTTCGACGTAAGCCCTACGCAATGAGTCTGCTTTTGTCAATGATTTCAATGTTCATTTCCGGCTTCTTAGGCAGCAGGTTATAGGCAATAAGCCCGGCGAACAAGTTTGTGGCGAAGT
>JAAYDO010000110.1 GCA_012729225.1 Bacteroidales bacterium
ATACCATTAAATTCTATGAGGACGAGATACTGAACTACTTCATAGAACGTCAGACAAATGCCTCAGCAGAATCACTGAACTCAAAGATCAAATGCTTCCGGGCACAAGTGAAAGGAGTCAGAGACATCCCTTTCTTCATGTATCGTTTGTCGACAGTTTTGGGGTAGCATCCGTACATCTTCCCCACAGGGTTTGTCGGGTGCGCCAGAAAAGGCAAATCGTAGAGTTTTGCAGAGCAAAACCAGCCTAAAAGATTGAGCAAGATTTAACAAATCGTTAAGATTATTTAACTTTTAATTTTGTGGCATTTTTGCTCTTTGCTAAGTCTGGTTGACATTAAAAGTTCATTTTAGGGCTTTGCAGATGGCTCGAAAATCGGCAAAAAACAGGGTTCTTGTACCGCTATTGTATCTCTGATGCTCTAAGTGTCTGGGATTCAATGGCGGTTAATAATTCAAAGTCAACTAAGAAGAAATAGGACAGTCAGACGTGCCAATATCTATGGTTCGACAGAGAGATGATTTTTCAGTGATAATGCTGGAATTGGTCAGAATGCACTCGTCATTATGATAAAAAAACAACCGGATTGTTTCTTTCTTGGCAAAATATTTGGTTGTTTGACAAAAAAGATATAATTTTGCAGCGACAAACAGAGATATGACAGCAACAGAAGCTATATTGAATTTCGCAGTGGCACAGGGAGGAACTTTCCACAGGAAAGACCTGCTGCGTGAAGTTGCCCGCCAGCAGACGGGCATCAAGGGCAGTGCGCTAACCCTCCAGATAAACCGGATGCTTGCATCTGGCTCACTTCGTAGGGTTGGCCATGGCGTGTATGAATTGGCTCTTAATAGTCTGCCAGAATTCGTATATCAGCCATCAGAGAAGGAGAAGGACATCTTTTTGAGACTTAAGCAGAAGTTCCCACTCCTTGATATGTGCATCTGGAGTCCACGGGTACTTGCCTCGTTCATGCTCCATGTGCCAGACATCGGCTATGTTTTCATGGATGTGGAGAAAGACGGTATGGAAACGGTATTTCATGCATTGCAGGAAATGGAACTTGGCAGAAACATACTCCTGTCACCGTCGCCTATTGACTGCGACCGCTATCTGACGGGAACTGATGCCATCGTGGTACGCCAACTGATAGGTCAGTCGCCATTGACCATCGTGGATGGCTGCCAAGTGCCGCGTATAGAGAAAATCCTTGTGGATGCCATTGGCGACAACGAACTGCTGTTCGCCAGCGGTTCCGAGATATACAATATATATGAGTATGCGCGTGAGAGGAATCATGTCAACATGAGAAAACTGCTGAGATACGCTTCCCGTCGCAACCGAAAAGAGAAAGTTGAACATATCATATACACAATAGACCATGATCAATCCCAAGAGTAGAAGCCTTGAATGGATAACCGAATCTGCCCGACAAATGGGTGTCCACGACATCGCATTGGTTGAAAAGACCATCCGTGCCTTTTCACTGCTTGAAGCACTGGCTCGCTCAGGCTGTCCTTTCATCTTCAAGGGCGGCAGTTCGCTGATGCTTCACCTGAACACCAGCAAACGATTGTCAATAGACATTGACATCATCTGTCCTCCAGGAACCGTCATAGAGGACTACCTCAGCCAGTATGCCGAAGAATATGGCTTTGGCAAAGTAGAACTCGTAGAGCGCATATCGCGCACAGATGTCCCGAAGCAACACGCCAAGTTCTACTACGAAGTGAGTTATCCTGGCAAGGGCGGGCAGGACAAGATACTGCTTGACGTGCTCTTCGAGGAAGCGCACTATTCCCAGATAGTGTCTCTACCCATACAGAGTCCATTGCTAATAACCGACGAGCCTCTTGTCACGGTCAGTCTGCCGAGCCATGGGGATTTGTTGGGCGACAAACTGACGGCTTTCGCTCCGCACACGACGGGCATCCCATTCTTCAAAGGTCAGAAGAAGTGTACGATGGAGATCATCAAGCAGCTCTTTGACGTAGCCTCGCTTTTCGACATCACGGATGACCTGACCGTCACTCGCCAGACCTTCCTAAAGTTTGCCAAGGTGGAACTGCAATATCGTAACCTGCCATCAGCTGACATCCAGCAGGTGCTTGACGACATCTACCAAACTGCCATCACCATCTGTATGCGCGGTTTGGCGAATCCAGATGAGTACAAACTCCTGCAAGATGGCATTAGTCGTATTGGTAATTTCATTCACAGCGAGAAGTACACCTTGGATTCAGCCATCATCAATGCAGCCAAAGTGGCTTACCTCAGCCGACTTTTGGAGAAGGAGATAAACGAGATACGGCACTATACACCAAACGATATAAGTACGTTAGCATCACAGACCCTTCAACTCCCTATACCTACCAAACTCAACAAACTTAAAAAGACACATCCAGAGGCTTTCTTTTATCTAAATGAGATACAGCTGATGGGATAAGCTATAACCGTTGAAATTCTCTCTTCCTGATGACTGTCCTGTTTTTGAGAAAGTTATCATAAAACTTCTGAATACAAATGATTAGCAAAACATATTACAGATACATCTGGCTCCTCGACACGTTGCTGACCAGTCATCCCTTAACAATCGACGAGATTAATATGTTATGGGAGAACTGCCCAGCCAGTGACGGGCCAATACCACCACGTACTTTCCATGAACATCGCAAGGGTATCAAGGAGATGCTTGGCATAGACATTGAATGCGACCGCTCAAAGAATGTCTATTATGTGAAGAACCCAGAGGCACTGGATAAACAGAAGGTAGCTAAGTGGTTGCTGCACAAGTATAGCATTCCTCAGGGTTTTGCAACCTTCAATAGCATGAAGGACAGGGTCTTGCTGGAAGAGATTCCTCTTGGAACGACATTTCTGAATCCCATTATCGAGGCAATGCAGAAGAATGTTGAACTGCAGGTTGACTACCAGCGATATGAAAGCGAACAGGAAGAAGAGAATCTGCAGGAGTTTCATATCCAGCCATACGCATTGAAGGTTTTCAATCGTCGATGGTATCTGCTTGGGTATATAAAAGAAAAGCGTGCTTTGCGTACCATCGCCCTCGACCGCATTCTTGACTTGAAAATCCGGCGCACCAGCTTTGAGTTGCCTGAAGATTTCGATGCGAGGAAATACTTTGCCAATGTTGTAGGCATCTTTGTGAATAACGACCTGCCCGTCACGAAAGTCATGATTCGCGCCTACGGTACTCAGGCAGAATACCTTCGCTCTACCCCGCTCCATAAAAGCCAATCCGAAGGTCGCTCCAAATATCGTGAGTTTGCAGAATTCACCTATAGACTGTGCATAACACCAGAGTTGGTCAGTCAGTTGCTGGCGATGGGAGATAAGGTAGAGGTGCTGGAGCCAGAAGAATTGAGGGAAGAGATGAAGAAGAGAATATATAATATGTTTAACTTTTATCAATAAAAACAATATGAAAGAAACTGATTTCACCACTTATTATGACAGGACGATGGATGATTCATTCATTTCAAAAGTTCTTAATGATTATCCCTGGCTCATTAATTTTGTGAAGAATACTCCTGAACTCGACTTCCAAACAGGACATGACCCCAAACAGGGAAGGTCTTGGTTCTCTGTATATAGAGGAACAGGCAGAGTCTTAACTTTTGCTTCTCGTCGGAACAGCTATAAAATAGATGCTGCTGATGCTTATAAGAAAATCGCCCCAACAGTTTTTTTTGAGCGTCCAACAGAGAATAGCTTTGTAGAGTATCTGAGCAACATAAAAAAGGCTCCTAATTTAAAACGCTATTACGAATCAGACCAAAGAAAGAAGGAAGGTTTCTATCAAAATCTTATTGGACGTAGATACACCTTCAACACAAAGGCTGAAGATGAATTCATTATCATTGATAAAGAAATGGTCGTTGGATTCAAAGATGAGGTTACTAAGACTGTATGGAACAAAGATATCATATCGAACATAGAGGCATTGATTAGGAATTTAAGGAGGGATTATAAAGGAAGGCTGCCAAAAGATATTTCTTCCAAGTACGGAGAGTTCGATTTCTTGGCAATGACATGGGATGGCGACATCATCATTATGGAACTGAAACAAGAAGACCCTCAGAAAACGTCTTTATCCCCCATTCAAGTAAGATTCTATGACGAGCAATTTCATAAACTCTTAAAAGAAAACAAGGACATATCGGACAATATTATGAAGATGGTACAACAAAAAGTCGATATGGGCATCATTAATGTTCCAGAAGGAAGATCCTTGCCTCAAAAATTGTCTGGCAAAATAGAAACATGTGTAATTGTGGGAGAAGAAAAGAGCTTGTCACCTACCATCTGCGATCGATTTCGTGTTGTGAGAAAGTTATTCCTTCCTAATATGAAAGCATACACATGCGAATCTGATGGAACGCTAGTAAAGAGCAATAAGTTGGCATAAAAGAACGATTATGACCATCACAATTCATCGTGGCACTGACCAGATAGGCGGTTGCGTCACAGAATACGAGTATAACGGTTGGCATCTATTTGTCGATTATGGCGAAGAACTGCCTAATGGCCCTAAGACAGGAGAGTTACAAGTCGAAGGATTAACTCATGGCAATTTGTCAAAGAGTGCTTTGCTAATCACCCATTATCATGGTGACCATATTGGTAGTATAACAAAGCTGCCCGAGGCTCTTCCTATATACATGGGTGAAGTTGCGCGTGAGATACAAAAAGTGCTATCAAACCACCTGAAGACAGTAATGCCTGCTCATCAAGAAATGGTTAAGCTCCTGCAAAAAGTGCAAACGTTCAAAGCAGGACATGACTTTACGTTTGGTCCCTTTAAAATCAGACCTGTAACTGTGGATCATTCTGCCTTTGACGCATACGCATTCAGAATCGAAGCCGATGGTGTGTCAGCCTATCATACTGGTGATTTCCGCTTGCATGGATTCAGAAGCAACAAGTTCTTTAAGATGTTGGAGCAATTTGTTGGCAAGGTTGACTATGTGGTTTGTGAAGCGACCAATATTATGCGACCTAATGCGACCAGTAAGAAGGAATCTGCACTACAACGTGACTTCGTATCTCTGTTTAAGGAGAAGAAATCCACTGTGGTCTATCTCTCTTCCACCAATATAGACAGACTATTTTCTTTGTATCATGCTGCTTTAAAGGCAGGACGACCTTTTTATGTCGATGGCTACCAGAAGCAAATAATGGATGTTGTTGTCAATAGCAAATCCATATGGACGAATTCCCCATTATATCAATATGGGAAATATAAGCCAGAGTCACTATTGTATCATAAGTCTGATAAAAATCGTTTCTTTGTTTCTGATAGTTTCAAAGAGTTTCTAGATAAGAAAGGTTATGTGATTATTGCTCGGAGTAGTGAACGTTTTGATAATCTTCTTGAACAAATCCCAGGAGAAAAGCAGAAAGTACTGTCCATGTGGAATGGCTACGTCAAAGAGGGAACCGAAGCATACAATGAAAACTTAGCAAACTCTTTGGATGGCGAATATGATTATATGCATACCAGTGGCCATATTGACATGAAAGATTTGCGCAAGTTCTTCCATCAACTTCGGCCAAAGGCCATAATCCCCATCCATACGGACAGCCCAGATGAGTTTGTAAAATTGTTCTGCGATGAATGGCCTGTTATTAGGCTTTATGATGGTCTGTCAATTTCATTAACATCAATCTCAGGAGTAGATTTATGTGGTACTAAGATATAACGTACGAAGAATTGAATGAATCAAGAAATATCACATTAGAATCAAAAAAAAATAACAATTTTGCACCTTCTTCTGCGGTGTTTTTGCATATCAAGTGGCAAAAACACCGTTTTTTGTGCCTTTTCATTCGTATAAAGATACATATATATGGAGGGCTATTCCTCTTAACAATCAGCAATTAGAATTATGAGTAAGAACAAAGATCAGAAGCGCAAGGCACAATTGGCTGCACGAGCAAAGAATGGATCGTTCCGCTTTCAGGTGGAATTCACAAGGAAACAAAAAGGTATCGACATCATGGGTATGGAACAGAATTTGACTACTGAACTGGATGACATTTGTCAAAACGACCTTACAGATGCCTTGCTTGACTTGGCGAAGATAGTAGAGGGAGTACGGAAGGAACTGGGCTTCGAGCAGGAGGCAGACAAATGTTCCCTGAATGGTAGCCTTGTGCCCTTCATCCTCGGCATCACTACGACTCAACCGGACAGCGCCACTTATGTTCCTGGCATATTTACGGAACACCAACCTCTACAAGTGACTATCGCGTTTGACAACGAAATTAGAAATCAAGCTGTTAAATGGATGGAGGCAAATGGATACGAGATTTCTTCATACCTTGGTCAGCCTCTACTTAAACTAAAGAATGCAAGAATAGTAATCCGTAGAGTGGTTAGATCATAAAAAATCCAGCAATTAATGAGACAATTCAAAAACACCAAGAAAATTACCGAACGCAACAACATTTCAGTAAACAATTATCTCAAGGAAGTAAACCGTTATCCTATGGCAACAGTAGATGAAGAGGTGACACTCGCACAAAGGATTAGACAAGGCGGTAAGGAGGCAGACAAGGCACGTCAAAGACTTATAGAAGCAAATCTTCGCTTTGTTATTTCTGTAGCCAATCAGTATCATCAGCCCAATATGGACCTCTCAGACCTAATTTCTGAGGGAAATATTGGCCTTATCAAGGCAGCAGAGCTTTTTGATGACACACGGGGCTTCAAGTTCATATCGTATGCCGTATGGTGGATCCGTCAGTCCATCTCTTCTGCTATCTGTGAGAATGGCAGAGCCATCAGATTACCTCTTAACCAGCAAGCACTCATCAACAAGTATTTCATTCTGATGAATAAAACGATACAAAAGGAACAAAGGGAACCAACGTCAGCGGAGTTTGCTGAGTTTGCAGACATCAGTGAATACAAGGCTAGTATGCTTATTGAGCAAAACTATAAGACATTGTCTATGGATGCGCCACTCTCTGAAGAAACAGATACCTCCGTCGGCGACCTTGTGCCTTCTCATTATAGAACTGACGATTCATTAGACAAGGAATCTCTCCATCAGGATATAGCAGCTATACTCAATCATATTCTTACAGCCAAAGAAAGAGAAATAATATTACGTAGTTTCGGCATTGGTTGTAAGGAGGAAGGACTTGAAGAGATTGGTGTCTCACTCGGTTTATCCAGAGAACGTGTCCGTCAGATACGTGAAAAGGCTCTCAGTACAATTCGACGTTCCAATAAGATTGGAATATTGACACAACACATTCGATAAGTAGATTATTTCAAAAGAACCAAATAACTATGACAAAAGAAGAAATGAAAATAATAAAGAATACACCAGATAATTTTACTTTGGCATCAGCATTTGAGATGATATATGAAGCATCTTGCGATAGTAAACTCTCACCAGAGTTCTACAACACGTGCAATGACGCTATAACTTTTGTCAGCAAGGAATTAAATGTTACCCATTTTCAATCGATTATGCTTGCCATACTCGCAAATAGTGACGAATCTGAATCTTTAAACGACATGGCACGTTATACGAAATGTTCACCAATCAGATTTCGTATTCACAAAGAAGAACTGGACGATTTACATTATAGGCACTTTGTGCAATGGAGTATGGCAAGATGCTCATTAGAATACCGCATTCGTGATGAGTTTATGGAAGCTATTATAGACAATGTACCATATACCCCCAAGAAATACGAAGACTACACAACCTACGATGTATATACAAAAATTACAAAATGGATAGAGATGCTAAAACGCGATGAAGGACTATATGAAGATATAGTTAAAAACGTCAGACGACTCTTGGAGTCAACAAGACATCTGACATTTTCCAAAGACTTGCTGACCTCCGAAATGAACAACCTTGCTGTGATGGTGGTTCTTCTCACAGTGATGGATAAGATTGAACACAACTCAGATTATATTTCGTCTTCTGAGATTTTACGTGTTCTTCCAGAAGAATCTGGCATAAAGTCTTTCATATTTGTTCTAAATGCCAACACTTGTATATTGATAAAAAAAGGGTGGATGGAAAACTACACTGTTAACGGCATGGTTGAACCAGACAAATTCTGTCTTACAGATAAGATATTAGAAACTACTCTTGTAGAACTTAAGGAATACATAGATACTAAGGACGAAATAATAAGCAACTTATTACTCATGCCAGATGTAATCGTAGAAAAGTGCATGTATTACAATGAACGTGAATTAGAAGAGATAGAACGCTTGACAAAACTACTATCGATAGATAGATTCAAGGATATTCAGAAGCGTCTTAAAGAAGCAAATATGCGTACCGGCTTCACTTGTCTCTTCTATGGTTCCCCAGGCACAGGAAAGACAGAAACTGTGCTACAATTGAGTCGCAAGACAGGACGTCCAATCTTTCAAGTAAACATATCTGATTTGAAATCAAAATGGGTTGGTGAGAGCGAGAAAAAGATACAGGGACTTTTCTGTAAGTACGAGGCAATGGTCAAGAAGTATGATATTTGTCCTATCCTATTTTTCAACGAGGCAGATGCCATTATCAACAAACGCTCAAATAATACTGATGCGGCTGTTGACAAGATGGAGAATGCCTGTCAAAATATCATTCTTCAGGCTATGGAAAATCTCTCTGGAATAATGATTGCCACAACCAACCTCACAAATAATTTGGATTCAGCATTCGAACGACGTTTCCTTTATAAAATTTGTTTTGATAAACCGACTGTGGCCACCAGAAAACAAATTTGGAACGCCATGTTACCATCCCTTAGTTGTGAAGAAGCGAGAAGTCTTGCAGAGAGCTATGATTTCAGTGGCGGTCAAATTGAAAATATCGCACGAAAACAGATTGTTGACAGTATCCTCTATGGACACCAGCAAGATATTTCACACGTTAGATCTTATTGTCACAATGAAAATATCAGGAATTCAAAAAATAAAAGAATTGGATTTGTAAATTAATAAGGTACATGAATATGCTTCACGTCACGTCAAGAGGCTTGACCGTTGACAAACCAAGGTTTGTGCCAAGAAAAGAGAAATGACATTCAATAACTGCGA
>JAAYDO010000171.1 GCA_012729225.1 Bacteroidales bacterium
AAACCCGTCGAGCTCAAGATAAAATCACAGCACAAAAGAGGGAACACAAATATGTGTCCCCTTCATTTTCTTCTTACAACACGTGTCCTACTCTGATGACTTCTGCTATAAAAGATATCTTTTAGACTGATTCTTCTTCGTTTAGAACTCCTGCCATTCCGATTTGAATTGCAGTTCTATCTTTTCAGAAAGCGAATGTCTTTATTCAAACAAACTGAGATCAATGCTATTTCCCATCTTCTCGTAGCCATCAGCATTGGGATGAAGCCAATCATTCTCAAAGAGATAGGCAGGATTGAGTCTATCATTCTGCTCAGCGTCTCTTACGGCAGCATCAAAGTCAATCACGCCATCGAACGCTCCTGATGTGCGAATCCACTCATTCACCATCTGCCTTCCCTTCTCTCTGGAAGCATTGTAGTAATTATTGCCCTTGAATGGAGCGATAGTGCCACCATAAATCTTAATGCCCTTGTCATGCGCCTTCTTGATCATCACCTGATAAGACTCTATCAGTGCCTGAGCCGTTTCCTCACCATCTCTTGAACCACCAAGGTCATTCACACCCTCAAACACTATCGCATATTTCACACCTTCCTGATTGATCACATCTCGATCGTATCGGCTATTGGCAGTAGGACCTAAGCCACCTCTCAACACACAGTTGCCACCCAAACCAAGATT
This sequence comes from Bacteroidales bacterium, assembly GCA_012729225.1. Taxonomy (GTDB): domain Bacteria; phylum Bacteroidota; class Bacteroidia; order Bacteroidales; family Bacteroidaceae; genus Minthosoma. Next base: position 685 of record JAAYDO010000171.1, read on the forward strand.
GAGCACACTCAATCGCTTGGTCTTCTTGTTCTGCAGCAACCTCTTAGAGAGCACATCTGTCCATCGGTTCTGCTTGTCGGTTGTTGTGCCACGTCCATCTGTGATTGAGTTGCCAATCACAGCAATAGCACCATACTTCTTACCCGCCTTGACCAACAGACTGTTGATGTAATACCAGTGCGCTGTCTTCACTGCATTGGAAAAGTCGTTCGTGTTGCCTTTGGCAATGTATGAGTTTGTCCTTGAGCCAGGGTGACCTGTAACATCAGTTTGGGAGACCTTGCCAAAATGAATGGTGATGGCCACGTCCATGCGAGGTGTCAAATTGAATTTGACAGGGTCTGACACAATCACCTCACCTGGCTTCATGGTCACATTCTTCTTTCCATTGAATGTCAGTGCTATGGTGGTCTTCTCCTTGATCTCTGCATTCTCGCCTTGAGACAAGGCTTCTGCTATCTCCACTCCAACAATCTCGGTTTCTTCTTTGTTGAACTCATTTGAAAGCTTAAGCGAAACTTCTTTCCCGCCAAATGATACCTCGACTATTTGTCGAAGAGAGTTTCCCTCCAGATAAGGTTCTGGAGCCAAGTTATGAGGCTCTACTTTCTGGATGGCAGTGGTCCAAGTGGCAACGACCTGTTTATTATCGCCTTTAGCAAACAATGTTGTCACACTCAGAAACAGCGTCACACATGTAAATAAAAATCTATTCATCTGATTTATGGATTGATTGGTTATTATTGTTATTCCACAAGAAGTGTTTGAGTTCTTTGTTGTTTTGGGCAAAAAAAGGATGGCGGCAAACAGCCAACATCCCTAAGCAATGTACAGCCCACCCTTCTGATGGTAGGGACGATCGGGTTCGAACCGATGACCTCTGCAATGTGACTGCAGCGCTCTAAACCAGCTGGGCTACGCCCCTGTCATTGTTTTGCTTGGCAAAGATACGACATTCTTTTCATATAGACATCATTTCCCTCCACTTTTTTATTGCGTCATCCTCCATTTTCTCCAACCTTCTCCTCTCCTGCATACAAACAGAAAAAACGTCCACGAAAGAACCATCAGTTCAATCTTGGACGTTTTGATATGAAAGGATATGAAGGGTTGTTGGCTTCATACAAGCCTTACCCGATCTTTTCAACATTATTGCAGAGAGGCCATGGCGGTGTACTTCGACATCACGCGCTGATAATAGCCTTCAGTTCGAGCTTTGCGAGTCATACATTTCAGGTCGCCTGAATTCCAAAGACGAATGGCACGTTCCATGTTGCCATCTTGGTTGTAATGCTCTTGATAGTCGATAAACATATCAATGCTCTTCTGCTTGTCGTAACGGTCTGCGTAAGTGTACTTCTTGTATCCAACGATACGGTTGCACTCTCGCACAAGAATCTCGGAAATCTGTAGATAACCGACGTAGAGTCCATTCTTCGATACTTGACGGGGCTGTCCCTGACTCTCTACCATCGCAATGGCTTGGATAACAGCTCCCCATTTTTTCTGAAGGTCAATCTTTGGAGCTGTTTGCGCAACAGCATTCAAAGTGAAAGCCATCAGAAACAATACCAGTAATTTCTTCATACTATCTTACCTTGGGTTTCTGAAAAACGTTGCAAAGATACGGCAAATATTTTAAATGACCAAGGATTTTATGCTTTTTAGCATATTTCAGTCCATTCAAGCATGCTGTTAAACATATTTTGACAAACAAAGCCGTTGAAAGGTCTTACACCTTTCAACGGCTTTGTTTCTTCTCCGAGTGCTGTTTTATGGCTATTCAAGACAGCATCACTGACTACTTTTTTATCTATTCATCAGCCTCTGCTTTTTTTCTTGTAGGATGTCCTATCCAAGGTAAAGCCTCTAATCATCATCCAGTTTCAGCACTGCCAAGAATGCCTTCTGAGGCACACTTACATTGCCAATCTGTTTCATACGCTTCTTTCCCTTCTTCTGCTTCTCAAGCAACTTTCTCTTTCGGGAGACGTCACCACCGTAGCACTTGGCAAGCACATCCTTTCTCACCTGTTTCACGGTTTCACGAGCCACTATTTTACCGCCGATGGCTGCTTGGATTGCTATATCAAACTGCTGACGAGGAAGCAGATCTTTCAGTCGTTCACACATCCTTCTACCAAGCGTCACTGAATTGTCCACATGTGTCAAGGTGGAAAGTGCATCTACTGATTCTCCATTCAAGAGGATGTCCAACTTCACAAGTTTGCTCTCTCTAAAGCCTGCAGGATGATAGTCGAAAGAAGCATAACCTCTTGAAATGCTCTTCAGCTTATCGTAGAAATCAATCACAATCTCGCCCAGTGGCATCAGAAACTCTATCTCCACACGATTTCCTGCAATGAAATCCTGCTTCACCAGTTCTGCACGCTTACTTAGGCACAAAGTCATGATAGGACCTATATAATTGGCTGTTGTGATGATGGTGGCTGTAATGTAGGGTTCTTCCACATGATCAATCAGTGTTGGGTCGGGCATGCCACTTGGATTATGCACCTCTGTCATCTCTCCGTGCTTGTCATAGATCAGATAACTCACGTTGGGCACAGTGGTGATCACATCCATGTCAAACTCTCGGTCAAGACGCTCCTGCACAATCTCCATGTGGAGCAAACCCAAGAATCCACATCGGAAACCAAATCCTAATGCAGCCGAACTCTCGTGCTGGAATGTGAGAGAGGCATCATTGAGTTTCAACTTCTCAAGCGAAGTCCTCAAGTTTTCATAGTCTTCGGTCTCTATAGGATAGATACCGGCAAACACCATTGGCTTCACTTCTTGAAAACCCTTGATAGCCTCGGTGGTGGGATTGGTCAAAGAGGTAATGGTATCACCCACCTTCACCTCTGTGGCATTCTTAATGCCTGTCACAATATAGCCCACATCGCCTGTCTTCAATATCTTCTTAGGCACCATGTCCATCTTCAGCGTACCAACTTCCTCCGCCAGATACTCCTTCTTTGTGTTGATGAACCTGACCTTCTCACCAGGACGCATCACTCCATTGATAATCTTAAAGTATGCTATCACACCTCGGTAGGAGTTAAACACACTATCGAAAATCAGTGCCTGCAATGGGGCATCTTCTTCGCCTACAGGATGTGGGACTCTCTCCACCACTGCATCCAAGATTGCATCAACTCCTTCTCCTGTTTTACCACTGGCATAGATGATGTCTTCCAAATCACAGCCTATCAAATCAATAATCTCATCTGCCACCTCCTCAGGCATAGCACTTGGCATATCAATCTTGTTGATTACAGGAATAATTTCCAAATTGTGGTCAATGGCCATATAGAGGTTGGAAATGGTCTGTGCCTGCACACCCTGAGTGGCATCTACCACCAAGAGAGCACCCTCACAGGCGGCAATCGAGCGGCTCACCTCATAAGAAAAGTCCACATGTCCAGGAGTATCAATCAGGTTCAGCACATACTTCTGTCCCTTGAATTCCTCTTTTTCACCACCATACGGATGCTCCATCTGAATGGCATGGCTCTTGATGGTAATACCTCTTTCCTGTTCGAGGTCCATATCATCAAGCATCTGTCCCTGTGTGATCTTGATGGTTTGTGTCTTCTCCAGCATCCTATCAGCCAAGGTTGATTTTCCATGGTCGATATGCGCAATGACACAAAAGTTTCTGATATTCTTCATTCCTATCTTCTCGCTAATAATATCATCTGCGAGCAGAAGGGTCATGACTTGTCATCTGAAAGACAGAATCTGAAGAAACAGCCAACGAATCCTTTTCATTCGCCTGAACAGAATCTGTTAATTCATCTGCAGTGACATACTCTTCAGGCATCGGACCATAGCATGAAGCCAAAGTGATTGGAGCAGAAAAGCCCAACAAAGTGATGAGCATGCCAAACATCTTGTTCAAAGACTTGTACAACACCTTCTTCATAATCGCAAAGTATTAATAAGTTAAAAATTCGTCACAAAGTTACTACAATTCGAGGGTAATACAAAAAAAAACGGTTCATTTTTTACTTCATACACCCTCTTTCCTCCCGTCAAAACAAAACAAATGCGCCACTCAAACGGATGAGTGGCACACTTTTATCCTGATGTGAGAAATACGATTACTTCAAAGAGTAAGCGTATGGGTCTTTCTCATCTCCTGTTTCCACAGTGTTAATTTTGTCTTCACGAAGCAACCAACCAAGACCGAGATTGAAATCCTTCTCTGCCAACTTAGTGGCTTTCTTGATCTGCTTGAAAGTCAATGCTGATTCTGATGCTGAAAGCGCATTCCAAATAATACCAGCGATGTTTCCTGCTTTTTCCTGTAACATAATCTTTACCTTTACTTAATATTAAAAAACCATTTGAGAATTCTAAGGCAAAATAGTCTTATCCCAGATTAATTTTGCTTTGCAAAGGTACATTTTTATTAGAATACAGCCAAACTTTTATGCCAAAAAATGAGGCAATCTCGAAAATTAACGGACAAATGATAATAGAATTCATTTATAAGGTTACAAAACGCTGTGTGCGCACACAATTATTGGAAAGAGGGTCTCTCATATGCACATCTCATTGACATGAAACTAAAACAATAAAGAACTCTTCATAAACAATAAAGAATCCTTCATAAAACAAACCTAACCACCCCATGTTTCCACAAGCCTTCGAGATGCCTTCGAGACGCCTTCGAGACGCCTTCGGGATAATTCCATCACCTTTTTCCCTTAGATGGAATGAGATTTTCTTTTGTGGCATGAAGAGGTATGAGAGCGAGTATGAAACTGATGCAGATGCGGTCATTCCATGCCAGCAATGTCTATTTTGTGAATTTTCGAGAATGTGAATTTTATGACTTCACATCTCCATCAGAAAGAAATCTGACACATGATGAGAGGCATCAGGCTCTATCTAATACCGAACTTGCACAAGCACACAACGAGTTGAATACCAACAGAACAAGCCGATACTATAAACACTCAGAAGAATCACAATTATTCGTAATCCTTCTTTGTGTAGGTAAACTCGGCGATCTTCTCGCCCGAGTCCCTATCTAAATAGATATAGGAGAAATCCACTCCTGCCTCTCTGTGGGAATGCAAGGGGATGGAATTGCGAATCACCCTCAGGTTTTCATTTTGCAGATCTCCCAACTTGTTCATCAGCAACTCACGCTGTTCTGGTGAAAGATCTAAAGTGTAGTATTGCACAAGTGTGCCTGCACCTAAGTCTTTCTTAAACACGATACTATCAAGCGTGGTGAAAGCATCCATCTGTTGCGGACATTTCTTTTCCGTGTACTCTTTGGCATCACGCTCAAAGAAGTCTGCTCTCTTCTCCTGACAGGACATGAACAGAACGGTCAAAAAAAGCAAAAGGATATTTTTACGCGCGTACATATATATAATATATTATAGAGATTAGTCTCCGTTCACAAGTTGTCTCAATGCCAGAGCCAACTGGTCTGGACAACTTGTGCTCTTCATACCACAAGTGATGCCCTCCAAGCGTTGAATCACATCGTCCACTGACTGACCAGCCACCATCTGGGCCAATCCATAGGAGTTGCCTGGGCAACCTCCTATGAAATGCACGCTCCTGATGGTTTTCTTGTCCTCATCCACATCCAATTCAATAGCTTGTGAACAAGTTCCCTTTGTACGAAAGACGGTCTTCATGCGTTTAGATTACTTCATGTTGGTGTACACATTCTGTACATCATCAAATTCCTCCAGTCTCTCCACCATCTTGTCTATCGTCTCACGCTCTTCATCTGTCACATCCTTCAAATCGTTTGGCACGTATGTGAAGTCTGCCTCAGTAATCTCATATCCATTGTCCTCCAGGAACTTCTGAATCTGAGCAAAAGACTTAGGATCGCCATAGATTGTGATGGTAGTCTCATCCTTTTCCTCATCATACTCTTCGTCAAACTCATCATTCACTCCAAACTCGATAGCCTCCAGCACAAACTCATCCATATCCATGCCTTCCTTCTTCTTGAAAGTGAACTGGCTGTAGTGGTCAAAGAGGAATGAGAGAGAGCCTGTTGTGCCCATGTTGCCGTTGAACTTGTTGAAGATGGAACGGACATCAGCCACAGTACGAGTCGTGTTGTCTGTCAATGTATCTACAAACACAGCCACACCATGAGGACCATATCCTTCATAAGTCACACTCTTCCAAGCCGACTTATCCTTGCCTATAGCGTTCTTGATAGCACGGTCAATATTGTCCTTCGGCATATTTTCATGACGACAAGTAGCAATCACAGCACGAAGGTGTGCGTTGTTGTCAGCATCAGGACCACCTTCAGCCACAGCAATAGCAATCTGCTTGCCAAGGCGTGTGAAGGTCTTTGCCATGTTACCCCATCTCTTCATTTTTCTCGCTTTACGAAATTCAAATGCGCGTCCCATATTTTCTTTTTATAACTTAATGTTTATGATTGATGATTTTTTTGATTCTTTTTCATGAGATAATAACAAACCACCAGGCAGAAGGTGGGAATCAACAAATACACATTGAATCCTCCCAACACAATCTGCACCAGCCACAACACAATCAGTGCATAGTAGAGATACTGATAAACCTGATACTTTGTCATTACCTGCCCCCCTTAACAAGATTATTTTCCACGAACAGTAGCACCTGTAGCCTTCACGATGCTCTGCTCAATCTTGGTCATAATTGCCTCGATGGCCTTATCATTCAGTGTCTTCTCCTCACTCTGAAGGGTGAAGTTCACCGCATAAGACTTCTTGCCGTCCTCAAGGTTCTTTCCTTCATACACATCAAAAAGCCTTACCTCCTTGAGCAGTTTCTTCTCTGCCTGATATGCCGCAGCCTCTATCTGGGCAAACTCAACCTTCTCGTCCACAAGGAGTGCCAAGTCACGGCTCACTGATGGGAACTTGGAGAGATCGTAATAAGTGACTGCCACCTTCTTCACAAGCTTCATCACGTTTGCCCAGTTAATGTCAGCATAATATACAGGTGCTTCAACGCCCAACTTCTTGGTCATCTTCTTGCTCACCACACCAAAGGCTGCAATACGCTTGCCACCTCTCTGCTCTATTGTAGTAGCCAACGAGAAGACATCATTCTTTTCTTCTCCAAACACGAGTGCTCCAAATGGCACACCCAGTCTCTTCAAGACATTGAGCACATAAGCCTTCATCTCATACACAGAACAGTCCTCGTCAGCATGAGCCCAGCTACCGCTCACACGCTTGCCTGTCTGCCACAAGCCCAAGTGATAGTCTTCGCTATAGGCAGCCAAGATTTTCTTGCTGGATTCAGCACTGGCAGTGAGCACGTTTCCTTCCTCATCCACCTTCTCCTGACTCTTCTCTGGAGTAAAACTGTAGCAGTTGCCATACTCAAAGAATTTCAAGTCTGACATCTTGCGGTTGCTATTTCTACTGATACACTCTAGACCGCCAAAGAGCAATGTCTGTCGCAACACTGCCAAATCTTGGCTCAGTGGGTTCATCAGCTTCACGCTATTTGTCAGAGGATAAGTCTCGCCATCCTCATAGTAAGACACCTTTGTGAGAGAGTTGTTCAGAATTTCATTGAAGCCACAACCCACGAGCTGTTCAGCCACATGATTCTGAAGTTTGTTACTGCGGTCAAGTTCACCCTTAGTAGTGAGTGACGAGCGCACCTGAGATGGAATCTCAATATTGTTGTAGCCATACACACGAAGTATCTCTTCTACCACATCACATGGTCTCTTCACATCCACACGGAATGCGGGGGCTTTCACTTGCATCATCTCGCCATCGCTCTTCAATATTTCAAATCCGAGGTCTTTCAAGATACTATGCTGAGTCTGCACAGGAATCTCCTTGCCAATCAGGTCTGCCACATACTGGTATTCCACATCAATGATGGCATCCTGAGGAAGCGTGTCGTTCTTCACATCTACAATCTCCATGCTGATCTCGCCACCAGCCAACTCCTGTGCCAACATAGCAGCCCTCTTGATGGCATAAATCTGACCTGCAGGATCTATGCCTCTCTCAAAACGGAAACTGGCATCAGTCTGCAATCCATGACGGCGAGCACTCTTTCTGATCCATGTTGGATGGAAGTAGGCACTCTCAAAGAGCACGTTCCTGGTGGTCTCATATGTGCCACTACCCTTTCCACCAAACACACCAGCAATACACATGGGCTCTTCCGCATTGCAGATGGTCAGGTCACGCTCCGAAAGTTTGTGCTCCTCTCCATCAAGAGTCACAAACGGAGTGCCCTCTGGCATTGTCTTTACCACAATCGTATCGCCTTTGATCATATCCACATCAAAACAGTGGAGAGGCTGACCATAAGCCACCATAATATAATTGGTGATGTCCACAATATTATTGATAGGACGAAGACCTACAGTTGTCAGTCTATCCTTCAGCCATTTGGGGCTCTCCTTCACCTCACAGTTCTTCACCGACACAGCACAGTATCTTGGACAAGCCTCACCAGCCTCCACCTTCACATCAATCTTGAGATCGGTATTCTGCACCTTAAAGCCTTCCACATCCGGACGATGGAGTTTCGTCTCCACACCATTCTGTTTCAGATACGCATAGAGGTCACGAGCCACGCCCCAATGCGAACATGCGTCTGAGTGATTGGGAGTTATATCCACTTCAATCACAAAGTCACTTTCCAATCCATAGTATTCAGCAGCAGGAGTACCTACCACTGCATCTTCGGGCAGCACAATGATGCCATCATGACTATTGCCCACACCAATCTCGTCTTCAGCACAAATCATGCCGTTGCTCTCGACTCCTCTCAACTTGCTCTTCTTGATGGTAAAGCACTGATCACCATCATAAAGCTTGCAGCCCAACTGAGCCACAATCACTTTCTGACCGGCAGCCACGTTAGGAGCACCGCACACAATCTGCTCAACCACTCCATTGCCTTCGTCCACAGTAGTCACATGCATGTGGTCACTGTTGGGATGGGGTTCGCAGGTCAGCACCTTGCCTACCACAAGTCCTTCCAGCCCTCCTTTGATAGACTGCACTTCCTCCACGGCCTCAACTTCCAGACCCATACTCGTGAGCGCCTTGCCCACTTCCTCGGCTGACATGTTAAAGTCCACGTATTCTTTCAACCATTTGTATGAAATATTCATGTCGTTATGATTTAGTTATTATCCTCTATAAAGAAAATTCACGCACACGCGAGAAAACAGCTGCAAAGGTACGATTTTTTTAGCGAATCACGAGGGTGACAAATGCTTTTTCTTCTCTCAAGGGGCATTTTTCATGTTCATGACAAGAAAATCATCAAAAAATTGTTTTCATACGGATTTTTAGTGTTAAATTTGCAAGATTTTGTGTGTGGACTACACTTGCATGTACTCAACACATATTTGAAGAATTCAATAAAAATACATCATAAATATGATTAAAATTACATTCCCCGACAACTCAGTACGCGAGTATGAGGCTGGCGTTACTGGCTTAGAGATTGCTGAAAGCATCAGCCAACGCCTGGCACAAGACGTCATTGCATGTGGCGTGAATGGAGAGACGACAGAACTCAACCGCCCTATCAACGAGGATGCCACAATTGCACTCTACAAGTTTGATGATGCAGAAGGCAAGCATGCCTTCTGGCACACCTCGGCCCACCTCATGGCTGAAGCCATCGAAGAACTATACCCTGGTACTCAGTTCGGCATAGGACCTGCGATTGAGAATGGCTTCTACTACGATGTGATGCCACCAGAGGGCGTGAAACTCAGTGATGCAGATTTCCCCAAGATAGAGAAAAAGATGCAGGAGCTACAACAGAAAAAGGAAACTCTTGTGCGCAAAGATATTTCAAAGACAGACGTAATGGAGCTCTTTGCTTCCAAGGGTCAGACTTACAAGAACGAACTGATAGCCGAACTTGAAGACGGTAATATCACGACCTACACCCAAGGCAACTACATCGACCTCTGCAAAGGGCCTCACCTCACAACCACTGCCCCCATCAAGGCTTTCAAACTTCTCTCCTTGGCGGCAGCCTACTGGCGTGGAGACGAGAAGCGTCCTATGATGACCCGTATCTACGGCATTTCTTTTCCAAAGAAAAAAATGCTTGACGAATATCTCGTGGCTCTTGAAGAAGCCAAGAAGCGTGACCACCGAAAGATTGGCAAGGAAATGGAACTCTTCATGTTCTCTGAGCGCGTCGGCAAAGGTCTTCCCATGTGGTTGCCTAAAGGTACTGCCCTTCGACTTCGCTTGCAGGATTTCCTCCGCAAGATTCAGAAGCGCTATGGTTATCAAGAAGTCATCACTCCACACATTGGTGGCAAGAACCTCTATGTCACTTCTGGTCACTACGCCCACTATGGCAAAGACTCCTTCCAACCTATCCACACTCCCGAAGAGGACGAGGAATACCTCCTCAAGCCAATGAACTGCCCTCACCACTGTGAGATTTTCTCTTGGCAGCCACGTTCCTACAAGGATTTGCCTTTCCGTTGCGCAGAGTTTGGCACTGTGTACCGATATGAGCAGTCTGGAGAACTTCATGGACTCACCCGTGTTCGTTCATTCACACAAGATGATGCACACATCTTTTGCCGTCCAGACCAGGTGAAGAACGAATTCCTACGTGTGATGGACATCATTGGTATCATCTTCAAGGCCTTGGACTTCAAAGACTTTGACGCACAGATATCCCTTCGCGACCCAAGTGACAAAGAAAAATACATCGGTTCTGACGAAGTATGGGATGAGGCAGAAAGCGCTATCATCGAGGCTTGTGCAGAGAAAGGCATGAAGACCCGCACAGAGTTGGGCGAAGCAGCCTTCTACGGTCCTAAGCTTGACTTCATGATCAAGGATGCACTCGGACGTCGTTGGCAGTTAGGCACAATTCAAGTTGATTACAATCTCCCAGAGCGTTTCCAACTCGAATATACTGGTGCGGACAACCAGAAGCATCGTCCCGTGATGATTCACCGAGCACCATTTGGATCTATGGAACGTTTCATTGCCGTGCTCATCGAGCACACTGCAGGACGCTTCCCTCTCTGGCTCACCCCCGACCAGGTGGTGGTGCTTCCCATCTCTGAGAAGTACAATGACTATGCACACAAGGTGGCGGAGACACTCAATGCCCAGGATGTTCGTACCGTCATTGACGACCGCAACGAAAAGATTGGTCGTAAGATTCGCGACAACGAAATCAAACACATCCCATACATGCTCGTGGTGGGTGAAAAAGAAGCCACTGATGGCACTGTAAATGTCAGAAAACAAGGCACTCAGCAACAAGAAACGATGAAAATAGATGATTTCGCAAAGAAAATCATCGAAGAAGTTCGTCAAATGACAGAAAATTTCTAACTTTGCAGTCAGTTTGTTGTGTTTTGGCATGAAAATGCCTATCACACGATCCCATATACTATTAATTTAAAACTCAAAGACTATCGTACCGAAGGTAAAAGCCAACCGCATGAAAGGCGACAACAAAAAGCAACAGTACAGAATCAACGAACAGATTCGTGTACCCGAAGTGAGAATAGTAGGCGATGATGTAGAATCATCAGTTATGCCCACACGCAACGCTCTCCGTCTTGCAGAAGACAAAGGAGTGGATCTCGTAGAAATCTCTCCCAATGCACAACCTCCGGTATGTCGTCTCATCGACTACTCCAAATTCCTCTACCAGCAGAAGAAAAAGGCAAAGGAACTGAAGGCTAAGCAGGTGAAAGTCGAGGTGAAAGAGATTCGTTTCGGACCTCAAACAGGCGAGGCTGACTATGCGTTCAAACTCAAGCACGCTCAAGAATTCCTCAACGACGGCAACAAAGTAAAGGCTTATGTGTTCTTCAAGGGACGTTCCATCGTCTTCAAAGAACAAGGAGAAGTACTCCTCCTTCGCTTTGCCAATGACCTTGAGGAACTTGCTAAAGTAGAAAGCATGCCTTCCCTTGAAGGAAAGAAGATGTTCCTCACACTCTCACCCAAGAAGGCAGGAGTGCCAAAGAAGAGCCAGCAGAAGCGTGACAACGAGAGTGCTGAAGCTCTGACTGGCAAGAAAGCAAGCGAAGAGATCGAAGAGACAGGACCCAACCCCAACAGCCCTTTTGCAGGTTTAGCAGACAAGTTGGCTTCCAAAGAAGAATAGAAGTGCGTAACGCCCTGGTATATGCGTTGCCACACATTATTAATAATTAAACATTTTAAAAAATGCCAAAAATTAAAACCAAATCCGCTGCCAAGAAGCGTTTTAAGCTTACTGGAACAGGAAAGATCAAGCGTCAGCATGCTTACCACAGTCACATCTTGACAAAGAAGACTAAGAAGCAGAAGAGAAATCTCGACCACAGCACTATTGTCGTTAAGGCAAACCAGAAGCAGGTGCTCGACTGTCTCGCAATGCGTTAATCTTTCCCCCAACATGTGGTAACCTCTTTTTTCGCAAAGACATCTACCACAAGTTCGAGAGAACAACCAACAGTAAGAAAATCAAAAAAAGTTTAATCGAATGGTTAGCCAACAAAGAGAGAAAGGCTGCTAACAGAAGATAGGCGCACGCCTCTTCCCCGCATTGCACTTTCTACGCTAACATTCAAAAAGCAAAAAAATTATGCCAAGATCAGTAAACCATGTTGCATCACGCGCTCGTCGCAAGAAGATTCTCAAGCGCGTAAAAGGTCAGTTCGGCGCTCGCAAGAACGTGTGGACCGTTGCTAAAAATGCCTATGAGAAAGGTCTCACATACGCCTTCATTGACCGTCGTCGCAAGAAGCGTGAGTTCCGTGCACTCTGGATTCAGCGTATCAACGCTGCCGCTCGTGCAGAAGGCTTGTCTTACTCACAGTTTATCGGAGCTCTCCACAAGGCTGGCATCGATCTCAACAGAAAGACTCTCGCATACCTCGCTGTTAATAACGCAGAGGCATTCAAGGCTATCGTTGAGAAGGTAAAGTAAATCAACATTAGTTACTACAATAAAGCATCTTTCTCATGTGGGAAGGTGCTTTTATTGATATAAAGGTTCTGTCTTCCAAAAGACAAGACCAGTCCAATCATTACAAGAACATAAGACATGAAAGCATTTGTTTTCCCTGGTCAGGGTGCTCAGTTCCCAGGAATGGGCAAAGACCTCTATGAAACTAATCCAAAAGCGAAGGAACTCTTTGACAAGGCAAATGAGATTCTCGGCTTCGACATCACCAAAATCATGTTCGAAGGTACTCCTGAAGAACTGAAGCAAACCAAAGTCACTCAGCCAGCCGTGTTCCTTCACTCTGTCATCTCTGCCATCTGCATGGGCGATGCCTTTGCTCCCGACATGGTAGGCGGTCACTCTCTCGGTGAATTCTCCGCTCTCGTAGCCGCTGGCGCGCTCTCTTTCGAGGATGGTCTCACGCTCGTGTCCAAACGTGCTATGGCGATGCAGAAGGCTTGTGAGGCCGCTCCATCCACAATGGCAGCCATCATCGGTCTTGACGACGCCAAGATTGAAGAGATTTGCGCTTCCATCTCCAAGCCAGGCAACATCGTTGTTTGCGCCAACTACAACAACCCAGGCCAACTTGTCATCTCTGGTAACAATGAGGCGATAGCCGAGGCATGCGAGGCACTCAAGGCAGCAGGCGCAAAGCGCGCACTTCCACTCCCTGTAGGTGGCGCATTCCACTCTCCACTCATGCAGCCAGCCAAGGACGAACTTCAGGCAGCCATCGAGAACACAACATTCTCCACTCCTAAGTGTCCTGTCTATCAGAACGTTGATGCTCAGGCACACACCAACCCTGAAGAAATCAAGCAAAACCTCATTGCCCAGCTCACAGCCCCTGTCAAGTGGACTTATGAAGTACAGGCTATGATAGCAGCAGGTGCTACCGACTTCACAGAGTGTGGACCTGGCAAGGCTCTTCAAGGCATGATTGCCAAGATCGACCGCAACGTGACTGCTCACAGCATCGATTAATGAACCCCATATAATCAAGAGAGTGGAAGTTTCGATGCTCCCACTCTCTTTTTGTTTCATCATCCCTGCTGCCATCAGATTCCATCTATAGCCTTTTCAAGACCAAGCAAAGACTCCTTCATCTGGAGTCCCATGCAGTTCAGGTATCAGATGCTCCAACCAAACCCCTTCATCATGCAAAAGCCCATTATCTACCAAGTGTTCACTCGTCTTTTCGGTGCTAACTCCAGCAAGAACACTCCTGACGGCACCAAGAAGCAAAACGGCTGCGGTCACCTCTCCGACTTCACAACCTCAGCCCTCCATGAAATCAAGTCATTGGGTATCACCCACATCTGGTACACAGGTCTCATAGAGCATGCCACCAAGACCGACCACACACGTCACGGAATCCCCAAGGATCACCCATCGGTTGTCAAAGGCAATGCAGGCTCTCCCTACGCCATTAAAGACTACTACGACATTGCCCCCGACCTCGCCACCCATGTGTCTGAGCGCATGAAAGAGTTCGAGAACCTTGTCACCCGCACTCACAAGGCCGACCTCAAAATCATCATCGACTTTGTGCCCAACCATGTGGCACGCCAATACCATTCTGATGTCAGGCCAGCAGGCATTCGCGATCTGGGTGAAGACGACATCACTTCACACGCATTCAATCCACAAAACAACTTCTATTATATTCCCGACGCACAGTTTTCCCCTCACTTCTCACTCCATGACAAAGAGATGGGAGACTATATAGAAGTGCCTGCCAAGGTGACGGGCAACGATTGTTTCACTCCCTATGCAGGTAAAAACGACTGGTACGAAACAGTCAAGCTCAACTATGGCATTGACTATCAAGGCTCGCACCAACTCATCTCCACTCCCACCCCTTCCACATGGCTCAAGATGCTCGACATACTCCTGTTCTGGGCAGGCAAGGGCATTGACGGATTCCGTTGTGATATGGCAGAAATGGTGCCATGCGCCTTCTGGGGATGGGTCATTCCACAGGTCAAGGCACAATATCCCGACATCATCTTCATTGCCGAGGTCTATAATCCCAACGAATACCGCAACTACATCTATAATGGTCATTTCGACTATCTATACGACAAAGTGGGGCTCTACGACACCCTACGTTCCGTCATGGGAGGACATTCTGCCACATCCATCACAGGAGCATGGCAAGCAGTGGACGACATCCACACCCACATGCTCCACTTCTTGGAAAATCATGACGAACAACGCATTGCCTCCACCTTCTTCGCAGGCTCTGCCGAGAAAGGCAAACCAGCCCTCCTCGTCTCAGCCCTCATGCGCACCAGTCCCATGATGATCTACTTCGGTCAGGAACTGGGCGAGCGAGGAATGGACTGCGAGGGCTTCAGCGGAATGGATGGACGCACCACCATCTTCGACTATTGGACAATCGACCTCATTCGCCGCTGGCGCAACAACAACAAGTTTGACGGCACACTCCTTACCAGAGAAGAAAAGAACCTTCAGAGTTTCTACTCCAAAGTCCTCCACCTCTGCAACTCCGAGAAGGCCATACGTGAAGGCCTGTTCTTCGACATCATGTATGCCAACTACCACCAAGGCATGGATGAGCATCGTCAGTACGCCTTCCTCCGCAAAGCAGACAACGACCTCCTCATCATCATAGCCAACTTCAGCGACGCACCCGCCAGCATCTCCATCACGATTCCCTCCCACGCTTTCGATTGCCTTGACATCAGCCACTCTGGTGAGGAACGGGACTGCAAAGACCTGCTCACAGGCAAGAAAGAGAAACACACCCTACTTCCAGACACACCCATCCAACTTGAGATACCCAAATGCTCCGGCAAGGTTCTCAAAATCAAACAATAACAAAAGGGAAACTCATCCAAGAGTTTCCCTTTTCCTTTCCCTTCGTATAAACATGATGATGCCATCACACTCTCCCCTTCCTGTGTGGGAGGCGGATGAAGCAGGTGAAAACATGCCTGAAACAGTGGGGCTTTCCTCCCATCTGACATATCACATGACCGCAACCTTCCTCATGCCACAACGAACAATTGTTCTTCGACCAACGCACAATTGTTCAAGTGGCAATGCATAATTGTTCGATAAACCATGAACCATGCGTGAGTTTCCCGCCCGATGAGCATGCACCATCAATTCCACACAAATCCATGTGTATGAACAAGATAGCACCTCTCCGAGAAAAACAGCCTTAAAACTTATAGGTCAATCCCAACGTGAAGAACTCCTTGAATTGGAAGAAGCCCAAAGTACTGTCATAGTATTTGCGGTCTCTATTGTCATCAAATCGCCAAAGCGTGTTCACATCGCTTGATATATACTTGTTAAACTGGAATGAAAGAACATTCTCCATTTCAGATTCAACATACTCGTAACTGGTGAAGTAATAGAACCTACAGTTCCAAAAAAGGTTTTTCACAATCTGCAACTTCGTGTTCAGTTCCACCTTCGAACCAAAATCCTGCTGAAAATCCTTGTCTCTCATATTATAAGAGAGGTGGATTGTTTCCTCATCATCAGAAATATATCTCATCTTATAAGTCAGTGGCAACAAAGCCAACGACAACGTATTGCCATTCTTGAATTTAGGCTTCCAATCCATACCGAGCGAAACAAACACATCCAGCGGAGCCATGAATTTAGAGTAAGTGCGCCTGTCATTGCTCTTATGACCTGGCAAGAACTGGGTGTTAGCCTCCAGGGAAACCGTATAGAGCCAGTTACCCACAGCCTTGACACCTAATTTGGAAAAGAGATAAATCTTATCATTGTTGCTCAAATACCTGTGAATAGAGTCTGAGGTGGCAGTCAAGAACCCCAAGCGCAAATCCAACTTGTTGTCCCACTGCAACTTCTTCTGGTCATTATAGTTTGCCTCCAGCAAAAGTTTAGAGAACATGGTCACATTGTTATTTCCGCCTCTATACCAATTATCCGAAAAGTAGTTCTGAGTGAACTTCAGTTCGAAAAGACCACTTGTCTTCCAGAAGTTAGGCTTCTTAATCCTCAAGTCAATATCCACATCGCCCACCACATCCGTCACATCCTTGATTTCATCCACCTTATTATATATAGAAGCCAAATCCTCCGTCTTCACCCTTGCCTCCGAATCAACCCCTACCACCTTCTCGGCAGCAATCCTCTCATCCGTGTAATGGAAAAGCCAAGGCTTCTCAGCATACACGCTTGCCAGTGCACCATCCACCACTCCATCAATCATCCTGTCCTCTTCCACCTTCGGACTCCATCCTCCGGCAGACGGCTCCACCCATCCCGCAGAAGGCGAGTACACTCGACCGCTGATGCCAAAAGCACCCTTCAACGCCTCTCTGTAATAGATGCCAGGACCCACCAGTTTATACAAGGCGGGAGAGAACGCCACATTCACCGAATCATCCGCCTCCACAGCAGAACGATTCCTCAGTTGCGACATGCTTCTTCTGAAATCATTCACGATGGCAGCCGCCTCACGACTGTAGGCAACACCACTTCTGACCTGCTGTGCCCACAACGTATCATTCCACACAAAAAGCACACCCACAAAGAGAAAAAACAAATATTTCCTGTCCAACATATCCATGTATTTTAATGCAAATTTAAGGAATATTACTGACAAATCCATGCCACAAAGCAATTTCATCACCAAAAATTTCCTCCATTCAATAAAAAGAACTAAATTTGCACTTCGAATGGGAACGAGGAAAACACTTGACCCCCATGGAAAGACAACATTAAACAAAATTATAAACAACTAAATTTTCAACAACAATGCCAAACGGTAAGAAGAAGAAAAGACACAAGATCTCTACTCACAAGCGTAAGAAGAGACTGAGAAAGAACCGCCACAAGAGCAAGTAAAGTCCAGTAAACTTTTCTCACACTTGTAAGCGTCAGAACAAAGAACAAACCCTGACAAACCATCCTCAAAAGGGGTGAAGAGTGAGGTTTGTTCTTTTTTCTGTTCTCAAGCAGGCCTCCCCCGTTGCGCATCGGCACAACACCCTGATGGAGAGACCGCCTGCAAAAACAAAACAAACCAACGGTAGCAAAAAATGACCAGTGAACTAATCATCGATGCTCAGCCGAAAGAAGTCACCATTGCCCTGCTCGAAGACCAGAGACTCGTGGAGTTTCAGAAAGAGAGCCAGGACAGTAAGTATCTGGTAGGCAACATCTTCGCCGGGAAAGTCAAAAAGATCATGCCGGCACTCAACGCATGTTTCGTCGATGTGGGTCATGAACGCGAGGCATTTCTGCACTACCAAGATTTAGGCAAGTATTTTCTCTCTCTGGAGAAATACACCAAACAGGTCGTCAGCGACCGCAGAAAGTTGGCTCCTATGGCGAAAGCCGCCAATCAGCCAACATTGGAGAAAGTCGGAAGCATCCAGAACGTGCTCGAACTCGGACAGGAAGTGATGGTGCAGATCACCAAAGAGCCCATCAACACCAAAGGTCCACGACTCACAGGAGAACTCTCATTCGCAGGACGCTATATCGTCCTCATCCCTTTCGACGACAAAGTCAATGTGAGTTCCAAAATCAAGTCGAAAGAAGAGCGTACACGTCTGAAACAGCTCATCCAGAGCATCAAACCACGAAACTTCGGAGTCATCGTCCGCACAGTGGCAGAAGGCAAACGGGCCGCCGAACTCAACAACGAGATGAGCCTGCTCGCCAAGTCATGGGACGATTGCATCAGTAAGATTCAAAAAGCCACAAGTCTGCCAGTACTTGCACATGAGGAAACTGGCCGTACCGTCTCCATGCTGCGCGACCTCTTCAACCCCTCCTACGAATCCATCCATGTCAATGACAAGGAAGTCTTCAACGAGGTGAAGAGATATGTAAACCTGATTGCACCAGAAAGAGAATCCATCGTCAAGCTCTACAAGGGCAACGTTCCCATCTTCGACAATTTCGGAGTGACGAAACAAATCAAGTCGGGACTCGGACGAACAGTCAGCTTCAAGCACGGTGCTTACCTCATCATCGAACACACCGAGGCACTCCATGTGGTCGATGTCAATTCGGGCAACCGCAACCGCGGGCTCAACAGCCAGGAGGAGAATGCCTTCACCGTCAATATGGAAGCGGCAGATGAACTGGCACGCCAACTTCGTCTGCGCGACATGGGAGGCATCATCGTGGTCGATTTCATCGACATGGACAGCACCGAGCACAACCAGAAGCTCTACGAGCACATGACACAGATCATGAGGAGCGACCGTGCTCGCCACAACATCCTTCCGTTGAGCAAGTTCGGACTCATGCAGATCACACGCCAACGCGTGCGTCCAGCCATGGACATGCATGTTGAAGAAGTCTGCCCCACCTGCTTCGGAAAAGGAGTGGTCAAGCCCTCCATCCTGTTCACCGACACACTCGAACAGAAGATTGACTATCTTGTCAACAATCTTGGACAGAAAAAAATCAAGCTCTACGTCAATCCATACGTAGAAGCCTACATCACCAAAGGTCTCATCAGCATCTATCGCAAATGGCAGATGACCTACGGCCTTGGCGTGAAACTCTATGCAAGCCAGGACCTCGGCTTCCTCCAGTACAAGTTCATCAATCCTCAAGGCGAGGAGATAGACATGACTGAAGAAGAAGAAACCCGCTGATATAGTCCTCCTTGCCCTCGTTCTCTGCCCATCTGCGGCAGAATGACACACAGCAACCTAAAAAGAGGGGCTTCACAATTATGTGAAGCCCCTCTTGTACGACACTGAACCAACGTAATAATATCCCTAACGCCTGGACAGCCTCCAGAAGAAGTGCCAAGTCCTAAAGAGTGGCTCAAACAAGGCTTCCACAGGATACGTTCTCACAAACCGCATGTTGCGCTTCACTTTCAGGAAATACTTTACACCTATCGAATGATTCGTGATGCCAGAATATTTACCAAAGTTGCCTCCTTTCAGGATTTCATCCAAAAGAAGGCGACCTCTTCGCACATCTGCAGGCACAATAAAGAATTTCTGCTCCAATCCAAACACTTCATGAAGAACCCACATCACAGCCTGAGCAAAACGATACAAATTGACATTCTTCAAATTCTCAACCAACACATCCCTATCAAAAGAATCTTCCTTCCAAGCAGTCTTTAATGCCATCGCTCTTATTGCCGGAATACTTCTCGCTACAAGATTTTCCTCCGCCATAGATTGACTGGTAGGCCAATGCAAGGCGGTTCTCAAGCGTCTCTATCTTACGAAGGAGCTTCTTCTTCTCGTCGTCGGCTTCCTTTTGACTGTCCATGAAACGCTCAAGCTTGTCAAACAGGCGCTGACGGCTTTCCGCCTCAGAGTCGGCACGGCGGTTGGCCGCCTTAAGCTCAGCCTTTATCTCCGCCATCTCATTCCTCATCTGCTGGTTCTCCCTGTCCTTCTCCTGGAGGGAGGTATACAGGAACCTTACGTATCTCTTTAGTTCTTCTACTGATTCCATACCATCGGACGGGTCATACTTCGGAACTGGACTTCCGTCCAGCTCCGAAAGCTGCCGTTTCAGCTGTATTTCTTTGATTAACTCGTCCTTTGCCATATGTTTTATTATATGGTGCAAAGATACTAAAAATATTTGATATATGCAAATTAATAAGCATACTATTTTATTGTTAATCAATGGTTTAACATTGTTTATACTATTGTAAAGATATTGACTTTATTACAGGGCTTTCAAGTACTGAAACCAAGCTCTTCCACTCGATTTTATACACTGGAACATCATCCCTCAGCTCTATCCTTATAAACTTATATCCCTTCACAAAGCACTTCTCGTGAACATAAAAGGCGTGGTTTTCATAATGTACCATCTTAACCTTCCTCTGGTCCTTGGACATGAACATATATACATCGCCATTTAACGGGTCACGGTGGTACCTGGAGCGGATTATCTCAAATATGCGTGGGGCCTTGCAGCGCATGTCATGCAGACCGGGAAGATAATAGAAATTATGAAGGCCGGTTATACTCAACATAGGCCCTCCAGTTTCTCCACCAGACTGAGCAGCCCCTGGTAGGTAAGGCCTTTCTTCTGTATCTGAAGACCGTCGCTCGTGTGGATGAACACATGAATGCCGGACTTCCTTGAACTTGATGTATTAGAGACTTTGACTGCATCTGGTTGAGCTTGATCCGAATTTGGAGCCTCGGGCGCACCTTCGACCTCCAAGGGAACCACTTGCTTGTGCGTATTACAAAACCATTTGTTGAACTCACGATAGGGAATACCCTTTCTCATGCAGAAGTCATTAATGGAAATGTTCTGCGGCTCGTACTCTGTCTTATACAGGAACCAAGCCTTCTCTAAATCGCTGTTGCTTATCATACCTTTTACTGTTTTTTTTGAATCTGACAGCGCAAAGGTACTATCTTTTTCACGGATTACCTAAAACCACTTTTGGACGCTTACGTATATGTGAATCCATACTATAGTCTATAATAAAAACGCTCTTGCATTAAATGATGGAGAAAAAAATCATTAACCATTAATCTTTCGCCAAACGAGATGATACACCCTAAACACCGGTTCCCACAGAGCCTCTTCAGGATAACTTCTCACAAGTCTCATCACTCGTTTTAGCTTCCACACCCCGTGTTTCACCATCCCTCCTTTCTTCAATGCAGCATCCCGAGTGTCATATTGCCCAAAGTTGCCGCCCTGCATAATCTCAGCAAGTAATTTCTTCCCTTCCTTTTCATTTGGCTTACATATATAATAATGTGTAGTCATGGCGAATACCTCATGCAGTACGAACATTACGGCAGCTGTGAACTTTGCCATCCCAAACGACCTAAGAACAGCCATCACTTCTGAAGCAGACATCACAGGCGTTCCCAACCCCTCGCTCCACATCCCTTGCGACAGCAAGTCCTTGCACTCCATCACATCGTTATGCCATACACGCAGAGCGAAGTAGTAATCCACGAGTTGCCTTAATCCAATTCCGTTTTCAAATATATGCCGATAGAGATGCACCAATTGATATACGACATTCACCGATGACGTGAGTATGGGAAAGCCAATCAGACATTTATTATGGATACAAACATCAAACTGTTGAGTAAACCACTTTTGCAGTCGATGATTTCTAATTGGAGAATGAAGATAAGATATTCGATAATGCGGTTCAATGGCAATTCCATTGTCTGACTTCAACTCACAGTGATAATACAACACTCGATGCCAAGGTATATTCCTACCTCGGTTCCGCTCGTATTGCTTGCAATACTCTATCACTCCAGCCATGCCATGAAACTCCGATTTCACCACCTCACCGTTTACCATCTCCCCAATCTCAACACCATTACGAGCCTGACACCATAGGTCTATATCCCCAGGCGTACGATAGTCTCTTAATGCTTCTGGATAGTATTCAAGATTCGACTGACCTTTTATGACGACAGACTCCACCCCATCATGTGTGAACTCCTCGCATATCGACCTACATTCCTCATTCAATGTCATATTTCGGTTTCTGATGCCATTGGCAACTGAAGTCCATTGCAATACCGACATCTTTGGTGGCCATTGCTCACGAGGAAGATTTTGTATAGCCACATACCCTATGCCTATCAGCGTATGTTTTGACATCAAACCATACAGCCGTTGCCATTCCTGTTGCGTAGGAACAGTAGACAAAGCACTTCTATTTCCTAATGCGACCTGAATCAGTTCAAACAAATACTTCTCTATTTTATTTCCACCAGTCATGACCAAATAGTTTATGCTTCACATGCACTCCAAACACCCTTATGGCTCTTGGAATCCATTCCTTAATGAATACTCCCTTGACATCATCACACCAATCTAACCTGCAGCCATATAACCCATCTACCGCATGAACCTCCTTTATCAAACTTGTATCAAAGGTCATCCATACGTCATTATCCACATTTCCCTCATGCACCACTTCCATCCACATATTTTTGCTGTCATCATATAGCATGGAAATCTCAGGGCACTTCCATATATAGTAATGACTGCCATAGCCAAACACACTCCGCATATCATCAGCATTCTCTATGATCGAGATGAAATGATTATGCCTGAATCTGATTGACGTGGCAAGTTTGAGTTGAGTGAAATATTGTATGCCATGAGTATATGTCAATACTGTCTTTGCCTTCGCATCAGATAGCTTCGTTTGTACATCTGAAACATAAAAACGGGCTATCGCATCATCATTATCCAGATAAGTCGAAATGACAGGACCTTTATATCCATCCAAATCTTTAGTTATTACGTCTCTGAATATCCTTGCGAAAGCCCTTGAATGTTTCCCCTTAACGCTTGTCACCTTTATCTGCTTGCAATCCTCTTTCCAGTGCCTTGTCTTATCCCAAAACCACTGAGGAGAATCCCTGTCAATCAAGATTATCCATACAAAATCCTGACAAGTCTGAGCGACCACTGAAGGAAGTGTATATCTTTCAAAGAGTTCCACTCTCCTTCGTAGCCACGCCTCAGATCGTGTTTCTTCACCCACCTTATTGTGTGGCCATAACCTGAGGTTGAAACGTGTAAGCAGATAATGCTTCATAGCTTATTCAAACGGATTCTTATAAAAGCCCATTCCTTGTTTCAACAGATACCAGAAGAACTTCGGGTCATCCACAAAATATCTCTTGAACATTCTTCTTGGCTCCATCAGAAAACGGTAGAACCATTCCATCGCAATCTTCTGTACCCACTTGGGCGCACGCTTCACGTTGCCAGCCTCAAAGTCGATGGTAGCACCAAGAGCCATCCATATATCCACACCCGGCATCTGAGTCTTATAAGCGTCAATCCACTTCTCTTGCTTCGGACAACCAACGCCCACCAAAACGACATTAGCACCGCTGTCATTAATCATCCTGTAAATAGCCTCATTCTCCTCCTGCTTCTTCTCAAAGCCGTATGAAGGCGAATAAGCACCGACTACAATCTCCCTACCCACCTTTTGGTTGATGTTCTCCATTGCCTTCTTGGCAACACCCTCCATTGCACCGAGCAGGAATATCTTGCAGTCCGCATCACCCTTGTGATACATATAGAAGTGCGGAAAGAAACCGCTGCCAGGAATAGCCTCCTTCAATGGAGTGCCAAACAGCTTGGAACAAAGCAGAAGAATTTTGCTGTCGCAAACCACCCATTCCGCCTTTTTCACTATCTCATAAAACTCCCTGTCCTTCTGCAGCTTCACCATCTGGTCAACGTTAGGCGTAATAAGCACGCCTTGCTTCATCTGTTGAAGCAGTTCTTGTTCTGAGATGTTTTGAAGTCCGACGTTTAGTATCTTTATTATATCATTCATATTGATAATATTTCTTTATTATTGAAAGTTTTTTGTATAATCTAGAGAAAAAAAATGCAACAGCATAAGATGTCAACAAACAAACAGCCAGCACCATCCATATCGGAATCATCCCGTCCACATAGTGATGCACCACGATGAATGTCAGGCTATGAACCAAATACCATTCATACCCTGTCTTGCTCGTATAGCAGAAGAACCTGTTCACCCACTTGATACCCAATTTATACACCAACAGCAACATTGATGTATAACCGACAAGCGACGGAATATCATTATACAGCTTCAAGAATCCACCGTTCCATGCCATCAAAGCCGACAATCCCATACCTGCAATCACGCCCACGAGAATATGCCAGATTTTCAGTTTACTCATCATCCGTCCTTCTGTCCAACCTTCCATCTTCACCTTCTCAGCCAACCACATGCCCAAGGCAAATTCCCACAGATATTGCAAGAAGAAACTGCCCCAAGGCCTGAAATCCTCATATCCTAAACATCCTACTATCGTAGCCCACAAAAGACTTGTCAAGAGTGCGAGCAAATACCCCCCCCTAATACGTATTAGTCTTACTATCAGAGGGAAGACTATATAAAACTGGATAATAGTCGATATAAACCAGAAAGGATAACAGAGGCTTATATCCAACTCACTGTCAAACATCTTATAGAGAAACACATGGCTCGCCACTGCCTCCCAGTTCATGCCTCCAGCCACCGTTATGCCCCATAAGGCATATAATGCAATCACGATGACGTATGGAAAATACACCTTCCCGAATCGCCTTTTCAGGAAATCCTTATACCCCAACGGTTTGTTGAGATATGAAAGATACAGTCCAAATCCACTACAAAGAATAAACACATGCACCCCCGCACCGCCAAGGCTCGCCGCCTTATGTAGCCCCCCATCAAGATACCCCTGCACGCAGTGCATCAACACAATCGTGAATATCGCAAATCCACGTAGATAATCAATTACTTCAAGCTTTTTCATTTATATTGCAAAAATCTTTTTCCATTCATAATCCTCAGTACGGAACGTCTGTGAGAATATCCTCGCCAGACATCTGCATATATACGACACTATCAGTATCAAAAGCATCAGCAAAGGAATATTCAATGGGAATATGCCATTGAGCTTGTCTGTCAGTAAATAATATTGTATAAGATATGACTCCAAACATATTCCAGAGACGATTAATATAATAACTCCACCATATCGAGTTTTGTATATTCTTTCAAAACATCTCGCATTGCATATTTTGTAAAAGTAGTATATGATACCTGCCAATGGAATTAAGGTGACAATCTGATATGGCGCAATTTCTGTATTCTTCTTTGCCATAAACTGAATACCGTAAAATATCATGAGAGACAACATAAGCAAAACAAGATGATACCATCTGCAAACCACCCTATCTGTAGATTTCTTGCTCTT
>JAAYDO010000005.1 GCA_012729225.1 Bacteroidales bacterium
AAATAAAAGAATTGGATTTGTAAATTAATAAGGTACATGAATATGCTTCACGTCACGTCAAGAGGCTTGACCGTTGACAAACCAAGGTTTGTGCCAAGAAAAGAGAAATGACATTCAATAACTGCGACACTCCGTCGCAGTTTTTATTTTCCCAGTCGTTTGCGTCTATTCTCCCAAAGCCTCTGTATCTCTTCCTGATGTTCCGCTTCATCGGTGTACAGGAACTCGATGTAGTCTGCTTCCTTAGCCCATTCCTTATTGGCCCTTGCAAACTCGCGAAGCAACACATACTTCTTCTCGATGGTGTTCAGCCTCGCATTATCATGGGCTATAATGCAAGTGAGGAAGATGGAGGTCAGCCAAACGCAGAACATGACAATCTTGAACCATCGATGGACGTATGGCGAGGCAAAGAACGTCCGCAGGTAATAGTACGGCAGACAAAGGAACAAGTAGCCGGGCATATATTTCCAGAGTGCTGGGCGAACTGGCTTGGCGAGGATTCTGGCGTGGGTATTGCCCTTCACAATCACCGTCTTTACGGCAGCTTCCACTATATTCTTGTCTATGACTGTCACAGCTGGAGTAGCTGGCCTTTCCTTGATTTGTATCAATTCAGTGCGGTAGTCCTCCAACAGGGTTTTGAGTCTCTCTATAACAGATTCCTCACCGTCCCCTGCAATCTTGACCTGATGGGATTTCAAGTAGGTGTCCATCGCATTGGTTACGGATGTGGTGAACTTTGCCGAATCCGTGACGCACTCCCAGTTGCAGCCAGCACGACCGCTCAACAGTTCATGCGCCTTCTGCATATTCTTGTTTTTGACAGCATCAAGTATCTCATCGAGCTTGCTGAATATGTCATCGACAGAGTATATCGATTCGTCCTTTAATGGGGCTTGTTTCTTTGCCATAGTTATCTGCGTTTACGTGGTTTATAACTGTTCTTGTTCTTCTCATCGTCGTCATCATCGTCTCTCCAGCCACCAGATGCGCTACCTCCACCGCCAGAGGAAACAGGTGCGACATTGGGCTGCAGCAGAACGTCAACAATCGCTTCACCTATACCGCTGCCAGATGATGACCCGTCGTAAGGTGTGGTCACCTGTTCAACAGCATCCTCGGAAGGTTGGTGTGTCCCACCTGAAACGAGTGAGAAGTCAAAGGCATCGTTGATGTCGAAGGGTTTCTCCTGTTCCTGACGAAGTTGTAGCGGTTCATCGTCCTGATGGTCATCGATGTGTATCACATTGTACATCTGCTTATCGATATTAGCGAATGACAGCGAACGATCAATTTTGCTGCCAGCAAAGGTGACGCCAAGTTTGCTGTCCGTGAAGGTCACTCCACGAATGTTGCCTTCCTTGTCTTTCACGAAGTCTAATGATATGCCCTTTGCGGCAAGCAGCTTGCGTAGCTCGTCCCATGTCACGCTCTCTTTGACGGCAGCGGTTATGTTGTCAAACAGACGGTACTTTACGGCATCCTTACCCTTCAGGCGTTCACGTCTCACCTTGTCCTTTCCCTTACCGAAGGTCAGACCGTATTCACGGGTCAGAGCCTTGGTGATGGCAGCAGACTTCGTGTAGCTGGTATCGCCCTTGATGCCATTGCCGTCATTATCGACACGGTTATAGACGATGTGGATATGAGGGTGCGGCTGGTCGAAGTGACGGAATATGACATATAGTGTGTTCACGATGCCCATACGCCGCATGTACTCCTTGGCTATCTCGGCAATCTTCTCGTCATCCAGTTTCTCCTGGTCATCAGGTGAGAAGCTGAGTGAAATGTGTCCGACAAACTTCTGGATGGTGGGACGGGCTTTCGCCTGCGCCTTGAAACTGGCAGTGATAGTGGCATTCGATGAGAGGTTCACTCCATAGGATGCGATTATCACCGTATCTTTCTTGATGATGTCATTGGCGTAGTTGACCAATCCACCGAAACCTTCTCCTGTAGAAATCTGGGCTATCATCTGTTAATCTGTTATAAGTTGTAAACTGGATTATCCCCACCTTCTTGCAATACATCTTCCCCAACAAGATTGGCTCTGTTCCTGCTTCACTTGTCAGTCCTGCAATGTGGTCACTTCTCGCTTATTTTGATGAGCAGGTCATCGACTTTCCTCACCACATTGGCGACCTCGATTGCCATCTGCTGGAAGCCGTAGGTGTTCGCCTGTCGTGCCAGTTGGTTCAGGTTGTTCGCCATGCCTGAAAGGGAACGAAGCATAGACACCTCTTCCTTGGTGAAGGGTTCACGGACATAGCCGTTGATGGCAAGTTCATAGACGATGGTTGACAACGGCTGTCCCGTCCTGCGGCTTCGGTTCATCAGCTTGCGATGGTTCGCTTCGTCGAAATAGACCTTCACAGGATAGAGGCGCAGCTCGTTCTCTGGCTTCTTCGGGCGACCGCCCTTGCTGTTCTTCTCCCTAGGTGTTTGGGGATTCATACGTTGTAAAGTGCTGGATGGAACATCTGGCTAATTCCGGCTTTCTGAGCCGTGGTTTTGTGGGACGCAAAACCTATACTTGCTCCCCCAAACACCTTAAAAACACCCTTCGGGTACCGGCTGCATTTTGCTGACAGCACTGTAAAGTGTCTGAAAGGCTGTTCGCCTGTGGAACCGGGTATAAGCTTGCGTCCTGTCATAACACTAAAGGCTTGCGGCTTGCGCATCGGATGATTCCGTAAGTGACAATGGCTTGTGCCTTTTCTTCTCACGCAGTTCTTCCAGATGGGCATCGAACTCTGCCTGTTCCTGTTCGGAGAGCGTATAGGGCTTGTCGTATGCCCCTCCGCTCTGAATCCATTCCACCAGTTCCTTCTTGAAGAAATAGAGCTTGTTGCCACGCTTGCGGTATGGGATGCGTCGCTCAGATGTGAGTGAGTACATCGTGGAGCGTTTTTTGCCAATGAACTGACAGGCTTCTTCCATCGTCATCATCTGGTCATCATCCTGGGTTGGGGATGCACCGTCGGCATCCTTCTTCTCGTCAAGGCGGCTAATCACATAGTCCACCTTGGTCAGCAGTTCGCCGACTGCCTTGGGCAGCTGGTCGAACGAGAGATTGTTAGTTGCGTTATCCATGTGAATTTTTCTTTTTTTGTTAACGTCAATAATATCAATGAGCAAGTGTTTCTTCGTTCTTTACTTCTTCTGAAGTGGCATTTTCCTTGGCATCTTCCTTCAATGAAATGCGCTCGGATGCGTCACGTTTCAGTTCACTGACCACCTCCGCATATACCTGAGTTGTGGCAAGGTTGCTGTGGGTAAGCAGCTTGCTCACGGTGTAGATGTCCGTGCCACCTGCCAGTTGCAAGGTGGCGAAGGTATGACGGAAACAGTGGAAGGTGATATGCTTGGTGATGCCAGCTGCATCTATCCAGTCTTTGAGGTGGGCGGCAACCAGATTCGGTGTCAGTTTCTTGAACACCTGACCCTCTCCACGCTCACCGCACAGGGCAAGTGCTTCATCGCTGATAGGCAGGATGGCATCGGTCTTTGTTTTCTTGGTAGTGATGTCGAGTACCCAGCCGCCGTCGCTTGACTTCTTGATGTTCTCCCATTGGAGCAAGATGCAGTCGGACAGGCGTAGTCCTGTGAGGCAGGAGAACAGTCCGGCACGGCGTAAAACATCGCTCTTGCACTCTGCCTTTGACAGCGCAAACAATTCCTCCTTGGTCAGATACTGGCGTTTGTTGCCGTGTCCCTTTGCCTTGACAAGTTTCTTGGCTATGTTCTCTTTGATGTGTCCGTCCTCGTATGCCATGCGGAGGGCGGCTTTCAGCTTGACGAAATGATTGTTGGCGGTCGTGCTCATCATCAGCTTGTCATTGCGCTTGCACTTGTCCGACAGCATGTAGTCAAGGAACTTCTGGCAATAAGCCACAGAGAGGTCGCAGAAACGGCACTCTCCACCAGCATAGTTCTCGAAATGCTTGTAGGCAGCCTTCCAGTTGGCTTTGTTGGTGGACTCGTTCATGCGCATCTTGAAGTAGTCAAGAAAGCTCTCTTGACCCTTGGAGCGGTCGAGGAAACCAAACTCCTCATTGATGATGGACTCGGTACGGCGGCACTTGACAAGTTCCGCCTTCTGGAGCATACTGCGGTTATACTCCTGCTGAAACTTCTCCGTGGGATTGGTGTAGATGTAGAATCCCAGATACTCACGGCGAGACAGTCTGCCTGTCTTCGGGTTACGGATAGGTGGGTAGAAATCGAGATAGAGCGATGTCTGCCCGTTCTTGATGGGTCGCTTCCGTACTGTGACCTTGGTACATAAATTCGTCATATCTGCTATTTTATATTGTATTATATTTGTCTATTTTCAGTTGTCCTGCCTTGCCCTTCATGGGCGGTCTGGACTTCAAGCGTCTGCAAAGGTACGCCCATTGTTTGGGTCGAGCCTAAAATATTGTCCCTCAATGCATCAGATTTAACCTGACTTTGCATTCGAGTATGAAATTGCAGCGAAAATCATACTATAAACGTGGGTGCCTGTTGCGTTGCATTCATTCTTGCCATTAGTTTCAAGACACTTCCAAAGGAGGGGTACATCTTTTTCTGATTGGCTCTGCAAAGTTACAGGCAGCAAAGCTACAATCGGGGTACAACGGACTGAAACCTGCCGTTTTGACCCTCGGATTACTGGATTGGTTCTAACCATCGCTGCAAGTAGTACCAACATTAGTAATATCATGACCTTTTAGCCTTGGTGCTGGCACTTGTCTTTTCGGCTTTCTTTCGGGCTGCTTCCCAATCGGCTTTCAGGTAGAGGTTAGCCCTGCCGCCTTTGGCTTTCTTGATGCGGACACCATGAGTCTCGGCAAAACGTCGTACTTGCGTCTTGCCCAGACCGTACTTCTGCATGATGTCGAAACAGGTGTAGTATGCCTCCGTCTGTGCCTTGCCTTGTTCCTCGTTGTACTTGGCAATGGCTTCCTCCACGTCCTCTTTCCTGAAAGCGGTCGTTCCCCAGGCATGGACGGATGGGAGTTGGAAACGGTTGCGCACCTCGTAGAAGCGACCGTACTTGATGCCAAACTTCCTCATCACCTCTGCCAACGTATAATAGGAGTCGTGAGTTACACCTTCAGGGGCTATGTCGCTGGCAGGTGTCATGCGGCACTTGGCTCTCTTATTCACGTTGCCCGTCTCAGGCTTGGCAGAGGCATCTGGCTTTTTCTTTTCCCTTTTGTCATTATTAAAAGGAGGGAAAGGAGAAGCCGGAGCAACAAATGTAGCCTCAGTCAGTCGTTGAAGTTCTTTAAGAGAGATACGCGTCGTCCTTGGTGACAGCTTGACGGTCTGTAATCTGCCGTTGCTGATTAGATAAAACAAAGACCTCCTGCTTATGCGCAGGAAGTCTGCTGCCTCCTTGATGGTAAGGAGGCGTGAATCGGATTGTGAAAATTGTTCAAAGTTCTGTGCCATACCCAGCGTAAATTTGCAGTTAAATAATCGAATTTCCTGCGATTTTCGGGAGAGCCGACACGGAAGGTGCAAGATAGTGCAGAACGGTGCAACGGAGTGCAGGTCGGTGCAATTCTTTTGCTCATGCCGTCAATCTGCCGAGGTACAATCGCGGTACAAATTTACACTAAAAGAAGAAAACTGGCAATAGGCGCTTAACGGAAGAAGTTAAGCTAAGTTAAGGGATAACAGCGATTTACGCTCTTTGATTTAAGGTTTGTTTCGGTCTGTTTTGACCCAATTTAATCGGTGAAGAAATAAAACCAAAGGTCGCTCCTCTCCTTCATCATCTGCCAGCATTCCGACCTCCATGTGTCTGCATCTTTCAGCAGAAAGTCGGAGGTGAAGCAGGTGAACACCATCTTCCCGCTTTCTATCTTCCATGTCTTGTCACGTTTGCGTTTGATGGGCAGATTGAATTGAGCCGTCTTACGGCAGTCACTGCTCGAAATCTCACTTCCGTACATCTCGTCTTGGCGATAGACATAGCAATACTTGCACCCTGGACTGATTTTGGTACAGCCATGCCAAGGGTTCCAATTGGCGTATATATCCCAGTGTTCAGCCATTTTTGCGGTGTGGTGTGTGGAGTGCTTTTGGTGTAGTTTCTGCAAAGGTACAAAAAGTACTTTATAATAAGGATGCCTTTCAGATGAAAATGTGCTCGAGAGGATGGAAAAAGCGAGGATTTCCCCTTCATCTGACGTGTTGCATGATTGAAGCATTCTTCATGCTCCAACGGACAATGCTTCAATGGCAAACGAACAATGCTTCAATGGCAAATGAACAATGCTTCAAAGGCGAACGAACAATGCTTCAAGTACTAATGAACGATTGTTCGATGGCTCATGAACCATGCGTGCATTTTTGCCCTGTGAATATTGACGAAAAAGAGCAGCTTCTTTGGTAGAAACTGCTCTCCTTATGTCTTTCTGCTTGAAGAATCTTTATTCCACATACAGCACAAGTCCCTTGAGATACTCTCCCTCTGGATGGTATATATTGACAGGGTGGTCTGCTGGCTGATGTAGTTGATGAAGGATGCGTACATTGCGTTTTGCTGATGCCGCAGCTGTGAATATGGCTGTGCGGAACTGGTCTTTATTGACAGCTTGCGAACAGCTGAAGGTGAAGAGAATGCCGCCTGGCTGGATCTTTTCAAAGGCTTTCTTGTTCAGGCGTGTATATCCCTTCAGCGCATTGCTGAGCGCATCTTTGTGCTTGGCGAATGCAGGTGGATCGAGGATGATGAGATCGTAGGGTGTTTCCATCTTGTCCAGGAACTTGAACGCGTCTTCAGCAAATGCTTGATGGCGATTGCTGTTGGGGAAGTTGAGTTCCACATTGGCGTTGGTAAGGTCTATTGCCTTCTGTGAGGAATCTACCGAATGCACAAGCTCTGCACCTCCACGCATGGCGTAGAATGAGAATCCTCCTGTGTAGCAGAACATGTTGAGCACCTTTTTGCCTTTGGAATATTTCTCTAAAAGACGGCGGTTGTCTCGTTGGTCCACGAAGAAGCCTGTCTTTTGTCCCTTGAGCCAATCCACATGAAACTTCAGTCCGTTTTCTATGGCAACATCGTTTGTGTCGCCACCTAACAGGAAGCCATTCTCTTGTCCCAATTCAGCCTTGAATGGGAGAGTGGTTTCAGACTTGTAGAATATGTTCTTCAATTCATCGCCCATCACTGTTTTCAGGGCCTTTGCTATCACCTCGCGGTCAAAGTGCATGCCTACAGAATGTGCTTGCATCACTGCGGTGTTGCCATAGATGTCAATCACTAATCCTGGAAGGTTGTCGCCTTCTCCATGTACGAGACGGAAGGTGTTGTTGTCGCTGTTCATCACACCTATGCACTGTCTCACGTCTTTGGCAATGGCGAGTTTCCTTTCATAGAAGGACTGGTCGATCGTTTCGTTTTCAAAAGAAAGGACTCTCACCATGATACTGCCTGTCTGGAAGTGACCTGTGGCAATGTATTCGTTTTCGCTTGTGAACACCATCACCTTTTCTCCCTCTTCGGGATTTTGGCTCATGTGATGAATGGCTCCTGAGAAAATCCAGGGATGGTAGCGTTTGAGCGACTCTTCTTTGCCTCTTTTCAGAAATATGATCTTCATTGTTTTCTGTTGCTATGTGGGTGATTATTGATTGACTGCTTTGGAAGTGATGATTTCTGGCTCATCAACCACCTCGAGGATGAAGTCTTGGTCTTTCTGCATTCTTGCCACTTCTTCATGTATTTGAATGCATGCCCATGCGTCAGTTGCCGCATATCTTTGCTGCGCTTCGCTTAACACGTCTGCTTCCCAATTGGACAACTGCTGGTTTTTGGCTATTTTCATCCCAAAGATGTTGGCGTAAATCTTTTGCAAACTGTTGTCCTCTATTCCTAAATCCTTTACTTCTTTCTGCAATTCTATATACGTGCCAGGCTCAAACTCTCTTCTTTTCCTCAACAACCTTAGGTCGTCTTGCAATGAAAGTCCCACTTTGGTGGTGTTCTTGTCCTCAAGTAGATGCACGAGAGCATCGGTAATACCAAGGTTGTTTAGCCTGAAAAGAAAGCATGTGTCGTGGGTGGATACCTGAAGTAGGGCTACCTGATGCACATTTCCTTTCTTGAATGTGGGTTTTGTTTCTGTGTCAAATCCCAAGATGGGCTGCTTCAACAGATATTGGACGGCTTTTTCAGCCTCTTTCTCTGAGAGTACTGTGATGATTCTCCCTTCAAACAACGCTCTCGGCAATGTCTGTATCTTTTTCTTGTCAAACTTGTTCTTGATGATTTTCATGATTCTTCCCTATAATCCCCCATTAATATTCATCCTCTTCCGCATAGAGTACTTCATGCAGTGCTCGCTGCACATTCACGAGCTTTTGTCCCCAACTATACTGAAACTGCTCTTTTACATCTGCAAGCGCATTGAGTGCTTGCTCGTCATGAGTGGAATTTTTGTAATTCATCACAAAGTTCTTCAGTTCTTGGTAGATGTCTGCCAGATTCTCGCTAATAGTGGCTAAGATAGGAGTCTCGCTATATTTCATGTCCTCCACAAAAACATCGAGATAGTCATCTTTCTCCCCTAATAATATATTAATGTTCGTGCGTACAATATTATAATTTTCCTCTGTCACGTAGTCCTCAGCAAAGTAGTCTCCATCCAATATCTCATATTTGGGTAGAAGAACAGCCTTGAGATAGAGTAGAGGTAGAAGTTTCATGCTTGTGCTCACAAAATCGGTGCGTTCTTTTCCTTCTGCTTGCTCAAGAAACGCACAATATTCTACCGCAACAGTTACTAATTCCATTGCATCACGACCATACACGGGTGATTTTTCTTCTTGTTTCATAATCGGCTACAAAGGTACAACTTTTTGAGATAACAGCCAAATTATTGGTCATATCCATATATCAAGTATTCTTTTTTGATGTTTTATTGAAAAAAGTCCTTGAAATGTTTGGTCATTATTTAAAAAGTTCCTACCTTTGCACTCGCTTTCCGCAGGGGAGGCGTTGAACAGAGATCTTTGACAGACTGCGAACATACATTCAGACAAGCAGCGCAGATGCAGAAGCAGGCCGCAGGGCGAGTGAAAGCATCGGCAGCAAGCAATAAGTCATTCCTAGAAACAAAACGAACAATGGAGCAGGAGATCCTGGCAGGTCTATCGGAACTATA
>JAAYDO010000146.1 GCA_012729225.1 Bacteroidales bacterium
GTAACTATATAATCACGTCCCAATTGCTGGTTGTTTTCCCACTGAGAATACCAGTCGTATGAATGTGCAGTCACCACATACTCCTCGCCCATCACGTCACGAATGTGCATCATTGTGCCCATGCCATAATCATAATGAGCCTTTCTGTCCAACATATCATAAGTGGACAAATATGCAGGCATTGCCCACAACAGCGCCTCGGTAGCCTTGGCATTAGAGGAGAGCTGCTCAGCAGTAGCAATGTCATTTGGCGAAGTTTCGTCAATACATCCCACAGTGAAGAAGGATGTAGCGGCAAGAGCAACTGCCACAAGTGAATTATATGCTAATTTCATTTTCATTGATCCTTTCTTTTTTATTAGAACGCAACCTGAATACCACCAGAGATGGTACGGATTGCTGAATAATAAGTTGCTGTTGCTTTATCGCCAGCAAGCGTCTGACGTGGGTCAAGACCCTTGCGCTTAGAGAAGAGTGCAACATTGTCAGCACTTACATACAAACGCAACTTATCAAGTCCAGCCTTTCTCGTCCAAGTTTTTGGCAAAGTCCAACCCAGATTGATATTGTTGATGCTCAAATAAGAAGCGTTCGTAAGGAAGCGATCACTCAATGAAGCATTGTTTTGGTCACCAAACACAAGTGCTGGAATGTTGGAATCAGCATTCTCAGGACTCCATGCGTTCAACACGTCCTTATGGAAGTTTGTTCCGCGAGAATCTGCCGTTGGATTAGACATCAGTCTTGCGTAGTCACTGTCAAGCACTTGACCGCCCAACTGGAAACCAAAGTTAATGGAGAAGTCTATATCCTTCCAACGAAGGCTTGTGCCAAAACCACCTTCGAGGTCTGGCAGCGCATCTCCGCAGAGAGCTCGGTCTGCTTCTGAATAGTCTGTGGTCTTCTCACGACCAATCGCATGCTTCTTTTCCACATCATCATCAGCATAAACATTGCGCCACCACATCGACTTGCCAGCAAGAGAAGGATTATAAGTATCACCAGCATAATTATTCTCGCTATACACACCGGCATACTGTTCCAAATAGAATGTGTGGAGAGAAATTCCCTCACCCACAAAATAGTTGCCTGTGTTGTAGCCTCTCACACCATCAACCGTCAAAGTCTTGCGCTCTTCTGGCAGATAGATAATCTTATTAGAATAATGTGAGAAGTTCAAATCTGCACTCCAAGTCCAATCCTTCTTACGGATAATGTCACCATCAAGAGAGACTTCTATACCTGCATTGCGCATATCACCTATATTGTCATAGTAAGAAACGTATCCTGAAGATGTTGGCATACTAACCGAGAAGAGCATGTCCGTCGTTTTGCGGTAAAAGTATTCAACCGTACCATTCAAGCGGTCGCCAAAGAGTCCGAAGTCAAAACCGACATTAAAGTTTCCGTTAGTTTCCCAAGTCATGTTACGCTTACCTGTTTCCTTCGGTGTTGCTGCCACCTTGCCATCTGCATTCACAATATCGAAAGTACTTGTGTAGCGGTAGTTACCAATTCCGTCATTACCCTGTGAACCATAAGAAATCTTGAACTTCAGCATGTCCACCCAGTCTGCCTTGAAGAACTCCTCCTTGTTAATGAGCCATGCAGCACCCAAGGACCAGAAGTCGCCCCAACGGTTTTCTCTGGCAAAACGAGAAGATGCATCGCGACGATAAGAAGCGCTACCAAAATAGCGCTGGCTATAGTTATAAAGAGCCTGACCCAACCAACCTTCTGTATTGTAGTCGCGCTCATATGAGTAAGAACCTCCCTCAGTGATAGCACCATTCAACTCAAGGTTTGCAGGCGACAACATGTTAGAACGGTCGGCTGAAAGGTATGACTTTCTTCTCTTGTAAGCCTCATGTCCCAACTTCACTTCAATATCATGACCACTCTCAAACCTGTGGTGATAATTCAGCACTTGGTTGAAGTTGGTAGAGTAATTACGTGTGTGAGTCTTTGCCACAATACCATTAGAGTTGGCATACTGACCGTAGTAGGGATTGGTATAATCTGTAGAACGAGACTCGTCAAAATCCACCGAATTTGTTGCAATGAACTTCAAGTCCTTGAAGAATTTCACCTCTACAAAAGCAGTACCATTGAAAGCGTTTCCGTTGTAACCATTCTTGTTCAGCATGGAACTACTCAAAGGATTTGCATCAGCGAGGAAAGGACGACTATATCCCATAGAGCCAGGCTTACCTGGCTTGCCATAGTCATACATCGTTT
The DNA here is from genome assembly GCA_012729225.1 of Bacteroidales bacterium. Lineage (GTDB taxonomy): Bacteria > Bacteroidota > Bacteroidia > Bacteroidales > Bacteroidaceae > Minthosoma. The sequence goes on from JAAYDO010000146.1 coordinate 2,239, forward strand.
TGCCATTGGCATCCAACATCACATTGCCGTTGGCATCACGAATATAGAGAGGATAGATTGGTGCAATCTGTGTGGCAAAAACCAATATATTACCAGAAGAGGTTTCTTCACCATCTTCGCCCATAGAGTTAGCACCAAAGTGGGCATAGTGGGCATTCACGCCCAACTTCAACCAAGGCTTCAGCTGAGACTCAGCCTTCAAGCGAGTGGACACACGCTCAAAGTCTGTGTTTGGCACAATACCCTGATTGTTCAAGTAGCCAAAGCTGGCATAGATATTGCCCTTGTCCGAACCCTGAGTAACGGTCACATTGTACTCCTGGCGCAAGCCATGGCGATAAGAAGCATCCATATAGTTGTCAGGATACAGCATGTAGTCGCCAGCCACACGACCGAGAGTGGCGTGAGGATTGAGCTTGCCATTGGTACCAATCAGAGTTTCTCCCGCGGGTACATTATATATATTATAGCCCAAACCACGACTGCCACTGGTCAAGTTGTTCAAGGCAAAGAGGTGCGAGTCTATAGCAGAGTTGCCCGAACGAAGGAGACTGTAGTTGCGCAAAGCCTGATAGTAAGCCTCGTAATACTCACCTGGAGCCGTCATGGTCTCATAGTCTGCAATAGCCTTGCTGTTGCTTCCCCATTTGGCATCTACCAAAATTCTGGCAGCCTCATTGGGCACAGCCCTCTTGGTTGTAATCATAATCACACCATTAGCACCACGTGCACCATACAGTGCATTGCTTGCAGCATCCTTCAGCACAGACATACTCTCAATGTCCGCAGGATTGAGCGTGTTCAGATCTCCATCATAAGGAGAGCCATCCAAAATAATCAGAGGGTCGTTCTCTGCATTGATAGAACCAATACCACGAATGCGGATTTTTGGAGTGGACTGACCTGGCTGACCTGTCGTATTAATCATTTTCACACCAGCCACCTTGTTGCTCAAGGCATCGAGCACATTGCTCTTCTGTGTCTCGGCAATCAAATCTGCGCCAACCACCTTGGCAGAACCCGTGAAGGACTCTCTGGTAGCAGTACCGAATGCCACCACAATCTGCTCTTTCAGCATCTTGTTGGCTGACTCCAAATAAATTTTCAATGTAGGTTTAATTGCCACTTCCTTTGTTGCCATACCGAGATATGAAACTGTGAGAAGCTTTGCTGAGTTTGGAACATTCTGAATCGTAAAATTACCGTTCATATCAGTTGCAGCACCGATACCACCGGCATCCTTCACGACGACAGAAGCGCCAATTACTGGTTCGCCCGTCTCTACATCAATGACAGAACCTGTCACCTTTTGCTGAGCGAACGCCATGCCCACCGCCATCAGGCAGAAAGCAAGGAAAGAAAATAATCTTTTCTTCATGCTTCGATTAAAAAATTGAATTGAATTTTGATTTATCATTAATATATCTATTATCGTTTATTTTGTGTTGTAAATACGGGAACTCTCTTTCCTCTTCATCTTCCAATTATTTTCTCTCACATATTCCCCTCTACATGATTTCTCGATCTGCATGACATCTTTCGGGACATGTTTTCATCCTAATCAAGTCATCAGTTTTTCATCAAGCCAAATCTGTTTTCTATTTATCAACTTGCGAAATTATATTTTTTTTGCAATTAACAATGAAAAAATAAAACATTTTTACGGTTTTTATATAATTATGCCATCTTTTCATGCCATTTGCCCTCAGAAGGGCACTTTTCAATCTTCGTCAAACGAATAAACCTAAAAACAAACATGACTCCATCAAACTCATGTCCGCTTAAATAAAGACACACAAATCCAGCGAATTTACCACCCCTCTCATCCATCATCAGGGAGAGTGGATAAAAGCGGATGCATGGGCGAATGAAATGTCAGGACTCCCTCTCCATTTGACACCTTGCATGATCGAAGCATTCTGCATGCTTCAACGAACCATTGTTCAATGGCCAACAAACAATGGTGCAAGTGCCGATGAACAATGGTGCGATGCCCCATGAACCATGCGTGCGTTTTTACCCTCACAGACATTGAGTCCTCCCATATGCATAAATAATTGAAAATAAACAAGATATAAGGATTTCAAGAAGCAAGGACAACATCTTTCACTTCCTTGGAAGAGTCGCCCAACGACAAAGCCTGCCAAAACCGCCCGACCCTTCTTCACTTCAAATGTGTCTGAAGTAATTTGAGCATGAATTATACGAGGAAATACCCCTCCCAATCCCTCCGAACATATTTGGAAGGTGTTCGATATGACTTCGATACGCCTTCGATACGCCCTCGGGGCGAAAAGAAAGGAAATTCCATGTTGCTTTCAAAGAGATTTTTTCCACATGAGCAAAGAGAGCAATTAGGGCAGAAGAATACTCTTTTGCAATTTTATATACACTTTTCTTTTCACTTCCTTTCGTTAAACATAGGAAAAACACTACCTTTGCATTTGCAATGAAACACCAAGAACAATACAAAGAAAAGATAGACCAAATCCTCATCAGGGAAAAGCGATACAGAGACCCCGAATTTTCAGCCAAGGAACTTTCGGAGATGCTGGGCATATCGGTCTTTCAACTATCACGACTCGTCAGATCGGCATATGACAAGTCTTACTCAAACCTCGTGCACGAATACCGCATTCAAGATGCCATGCGTATGCTCAGAGACAAGCGATATGATCCCTACACCGTGGATGACATCGGTTTTTCTGTAGGGTTTGGCAACAGGCAATCCTTCTACAATGCCTTCAACAAGGCGGCAGGCACAACTCCCAGCCTGTATAGAAACCAAGGAGAAGAACCAGACACTCCGCCCGAAACAGCATAGGGGGCGTGGGCAAGCATGGAGCATCCATGTAGAAAACGAATAATCAACACAATATATATAATGAAAAAAGCATTAAAGACAATGATGATTTCAGCACTTCTCACCGCTGGGGCAGGCAGTACCAATGCCCATCAACTCATCACACCAGATGGAGCGTCCAACAAGTCTGCACGTAAATTCGAATACAACGACGAGCGTTTTGCCGACCTGCAGATGCTTCGCTATCGTGTAGATGGATTTGACCAACTCTCCCTGAAGCAGAAGACTTTCATCTACTATCTGCAAGAGGCGGCTCTCTATGGTCGAGACATCCTCTTCGACCAGAATGGAAAGTATAATCTACGCATCCGCAAGATGATGGAAGACCTCTACATAAACTACAAGGGTGACCGCAAGAGCCAAAACTTCAAGGCTTTTGAGGAATACCTGAAGCGTATGTGGTTCAGCAATGGCATTCACCATCACTACGGAAGTGAAAAGTTTGTGCCACAGTTCAGCCGCAAATGGTTTCAGGATGTGGCGGTCTGTTCGGACGAAATAGCAGAGGTCATCTTCAATCCAGCCATCATGCAGAAGCGTGTCAATCTGGCTGATGGAGAAGACCTTGTGAAGACCAGCGCCAGCAACTACTACGAGAATGTCTCTCAGGCAGAAGCGGAGAAGTTCTATGCCAAACAGAAAGCAGAGGGCAATCCACTTCGTCCTGTCATGTATGGCATGAACTCACGTCTGGTGAAGAATGAAAATGGCGAAATCATCGAGAAAAAGTGGACCGCCAATGGCATGTATGGAACAGCCATCCGGAAGATTGTGGAGAACCTGAAGTTGGCACGCCCCTTTGCGGAAGACGAGCAACAGCAGAAAGTCATTGACCTTCTCATTTCCTACTATGAGACTGGCAACCTGGACACTTTCGACCAATATTCCATCGCATGGGTGGAAAACACCGAGCCTCTCATCGACTTCATCAACGGTTTCATCGAGTGCTATGGCGATCCCCTCGGACTGAAATGCTCATGGGAAAGCCTTGTCAATTTCAAGGACCTCGAAGCAACTAAGCGCACAGAAACACTCAGCGCAAATGCGCAGTGGTTTGAGGATAACAGCCCTGTGGCTCCTGAATTCAAGAAAGAGAAAGTGAAGGGTATCACAGCCAAGGTCATCAAGGCGGCGATCCTTGCAGGAGACCTCTACCCTTCTACTGCAATTGGCATCAACCTGCCCAACAGCGATTGGGTTCGTGCAGAACACGGCTCCAAGTCTGTCACCATCGGCAATCTCACCGATGCCTACAACAAGGCAGCCAAGGGGAACGGCATGATGCAGGAGTTCGCTTACGGACCTGAAGAAATCAAGTTACTGGAGAAATATGGCGATTTGACCGATGATCTTCACACCGACCTGCATGAATGTTTGGGTCACGGAAGCGGAAAATTGCTGGAAGGTGTGGATGGCGATAGCCTCAAGGCCTATGGAAGCACGATCGAGGAGGCTCGTGCAGACCTCTTTGCTCTTTACTATCTGGCAGACCCCAAACTCGTGGAGTTAGGATTGATGCCTGATGCTGAGGCCTACAAAGCCAACTATTACGGTCAGATGCAGAATGGTCTGCTCACCCAGATTGTACGCATCAATCTCGGCAACAATATTGAAGAGGCGCATATGCGCAACCGTGCCTTGATTGCACGATGGGCTTACGAGCACGGGAAGAAGGACAATGTGATTGAACTTGAGAAGCGTGACGGCAAGACCTATGTGAAAATCAATGACTACCAGAAACTGCGTGGCCTCTTTGGTGAATTGCTGGCAGAGGTTCAGCGCATTAAATCTACAGGCGACTTCAAGGGTGCACAGACTCTGGTGGAAACCTATGGTGTGAAAATCGACCCAGAACTTCACAAGGAGATTCTCGACCGCTATGCCAAGCTCAACATTGCGCCATATAAGGGCTTTATCAATCCTGTCTATACTGCCAAGCGAGATGCCAAGGGCAACATCACCAATGTGAAAATCAGTTACACAGAGGGTTATGCCGAGCAGATGCTTCGCTACAGCAAGGACTACTCAACCCTTCCTTTGATCAACGAGTAATGGTAGAAGACATCATCAAAGACATCAAAAAGGAGTTGAGAGCCAACATGAATGGAGTGGCGTCAGCCCATGCACGACAAACGGAAGACTACCGCGTGAATTGGGGCATAGAACTGCCCAGAATCTCCATGATTGCCGATGAAATCAAGCAAAACATGCTGAAGGAAGAGGGCAATGAGCCTATCAACGAAGAGATGCTCAGAGCCCTCTCGCAAGCACTATGGAATGAGAGCACAAGAGAGTGTAAAATTCTCGCCTGCATGCTCATGCCAACAGGAGCATTTGTGGAAGAGCTCTGCGACATCTGGGCAGAAGGCATACGCACTGAAGAGATAGCCACCATGTTCTGCCTTTATCTTGCCAAGCGACTGCCCTATGCCAGCACCAAGGCTTTTGAATGGATAGCCTGCAGCCAGCCTATGCTCCAAAATTGCGGATACCTCACTCTCTGCCACCTGATGAGACAGTATGAACTGGGCGAAGATGCCGCCAATGAGTTTCTCGACCAGGCGGGGGCGTCTTTAGACAATAAATATGCAATGAGGGCACTCCAGATATATGCCTCTTTAAGTACTGAATGTGCACGAAAGGTTAAAAAAGTAGCGGATTATTTGTGATGTACGAAGAAAAGCAGTAAATTTGTGCCTTGTATGATGTTGAATCAACATGAGAGAGACAAAGAGCAACGGTAATTCCAGTAAAGAAAGTCCATGCGAGATTCTCGACCGCTACATGACGGTTCAAGGTGGAATGCGCAGGACACCTGAGCGATACACTATTCTGGAAGTGGTCATGCAGATGAAAGGCCATCACAGCGCCGACGAAATTCTCGCCATGATGCCTTCCTCTTTTCATGTCAGCCGAGCCACGATGTACAGCACTCTCTCATTGCTTGTCAAATGCAACCTTCTCTTTGAACACTACATGAATGGCGCAACCCTCTATGAATGCGCCTACAATCGTCCAGTTCACCACCACTACATCTGCACTGGATGCAACAAGATTTGGGATGTGCAGGACGATTCCATCGAGCAGGCTGCCTCTAAGGTCAGGACACCACGATTCAAGAAATTACGTTGCAGCACTTATATTTATGGCATTTGCAATATCTGCCAAGCCAAGTTGGCACGCCTGAAGAAGAAGATGGAGAGAGAGAAACTTGCCAACATGACACGGGAGGAAAAGCGCTTTGCCCGCATAGGAGAAGAGTTGTCAGAGGCTGCGGAATGGTTCAAGTAAATTAACTCTAAAAACAAAATATTAAAATGAAAGTTGACGTACTCTTAGGTCTTCAATGGGGAGACGAAGGTAAAGGAAAAGTTGTAGATGTGCTCACGCCACGCTATGATGTAGTTGCTCGTTTCCAAGGAGGTCCTAATGCTGGACACACACTCGAGTTTGAGGGACAGAAGTATGTGCTTCGTTCCATTCCATCGGGTATTTTCCAGGGTAACAAAGTAAACATTATTGGTAATGGTGTTGTTTTAGCCCCAGACCTCTTCATGGAAGAGGCGAAAGGTCTTGAGAAGTCGGGACACGACCTCAAAAGCCGTCTCCACATCTCTAAGAAGGCACACCTCATCATGCCAACTCACCGTTTGCTCGATGCTGCCTATGAGGCTGCCAAAGGAAAGGACAAAGTGGGCACTACAGGTAAGGGAATCGGTCCTACCTACACTGACAAGACCAGCCGAAATGGTTTGCGTGTGGGCGACATCCTCTGCAACTTTGAAGAAAAATATGCTGCCCACAAGTCACGCCACGAAGCGATGCTCAAGGATCTCAACTACACTGACTATGACATCACAGAAGTAGAGAAGAAGTGGATGGAAGGAATTGAGTACATCAAGCAGTTCCAGTTGGTAGATTCAGAACATGAGATCAACAACCTCCTCAAGCAGGGAAAATCTGTGCTTTGCGAAGGTGCTCAAGGCACAATGCTCGACATCGACTTCGGTTCTTATCCCTTTGTCACTTCTTCCAACACTATCTGCGCTGGTGCTTGCATAGGCCTTGGCGTTGGACCAAACAAGATTGGCGATGTATTTGGCATCATCAAGGCATACTGCACACGTGTAGGTGCAGGTCCTTTCCCTACAGAACTTTTCGACGAGACAGGCGACAAGATTCGTGACATTGGCCATGAATACGGAGCAGTCACAGGTCGTGAGCGTCGTTGTGGCTGGATTGACCTCGTAGCTTTGAAGTATGCCATCATGGTCAGCGGTGTGACTAAACTCATTATGATGAAGAGCGATGTGCTTGACGACTTCGAGACTATCAAGGCATGCACAGCATATAAGTTGAACGATGGAAGCGTGATTGACTACTTCCCATACGACATCAGCGACGGTCTCATCGAACCTGTCTATACAGAGATGCCAGGATGGAAGACCGACCTCACCAAGGTAACAAGCGAATCGGAGTTCCCTCAAGCCTTCTCAGACTACATCGCATTCCTCGAAAAAGAACTGGAGACACCTATCACGATTGTCAGTGTAGGTCCAGACCGAGAGCAGACAATAGAACGCTAATGCGTCATGAGACGTCTTGTTTTAACCAAGCGATACGCTCATGAAGACACTTACATACACACTCCTTCTTATGCTCATGCTGACCACCTGTTGCACCAGGACTGGTCAGCATGAGCATATACTTTCTCTAATAGACAGCCTGATTGAGACAGATGCAGACAGTGCGCTTGCCCTCATCCAGCAGAATAGAGAAGAGATGAAAGATGCGAATGAGGACAACAAGGCTTACTTCTCTCTTCTCTCCATCAAGGCTGAAGACAAGGCGAAGCATATACCCACATCTGATTCTCTCATCTGTTTGGTCGCAGAACAATTTGAAAAGAGCGATCCTAACGGGCATCTTTTCGAGACATACTACTATATGGGGCGCATCAATCTCCAGTTAAGCAATGGAGAGAAAGCCTTTGTCTGTTTTCAAAGAGCACTCCTTGAAGACAGCACACACCTCTCTCCACAACTCCGAAGCCTCATCTACACACAAGTGGGAGACATCTATCTTCGCAATGACCTATTGGAAGAAGCCATTGGTCAAAAGCAACTGGCCTACTTCTACAGCAAAAAGGCTCATGACGCAGAGGGCATGCGTCAAGCCATCAAGCAGATGCAGACCATCAGGGAGTTGATGAAAGACTCCACCCATCAAGACATTTCCAAAATAGGAATCAGGGAACGCTTGCAGAAGATCAACACACAGATCAAGAGCCAAGTGCTTAAAAACCTAAACGACAAACTGGAAGAAGAGAACGCCAGAGAGAAAAGGAACATGTGGACAGCCATCTTCCTTGCCATCCTCTCTGCCGCCATTCCTTCCATCAGTTTTTACCGCATTCGCAAACAGAAGGCATTGCTCAAGAAGAAAATAGAAAAAGTGCAGGCATCACTCTCCATGCCTTCTCAGGCAATGCCAGAAAGAAAGCCTTTCTACGACAAAGATATCAATGAGATGCTGGACATGCGCATCCGTCAGCAAAAGGTGCTCAAGGAGGCGGATTGGCAACTTATAGAAACCCGTTTGAAGGATTATTTCCCCAGTTTCAAGGACAGACTCTACTCTATCTACAGCCCTTCTGACATTGAATACCAGATTTGTATGCTCATCAAGATGGGCATTTCGCCTTCCAACATTGCCAAACTTCTGGCATTGGGCAACAGTGCTGTTTCGCAGAGCCGATTGAGGATGCAACAGAAAGTCTTTGACGGACAAGGAGGTGCTAAAGACTGGGACAAGTTCATCCTATCCATCTAAGTTGTGCACGTAATATTAGTAGAAAGTAACAATCATGCCTCCTGAAGAACAAAGGGAGAAGGCTGAAGAAAGGTTGGAGAAGGCGAGGTCTGTTTTCCCAATAATTTTCTCGAACTCATCTCGAAGGCATCTCGAAGGCATCTCGAAGGATGGAAAGATACAGGGGGAGGGAGTTCTCCAGTTCGCTGATGCAGATGAACTCATCGGCTGTGTGCGAACGAGAAGACTGACCAGGACCGAGTTTGAGCGATGGAAAGCGCATGAGGGCCTGGTCGGAAAGTGTTGGCGAACCGAAAGGAGTGAGTCCTGCACGCAGACAAGCCTGCACAAATGGATGATCTTCAGGAATGCGAGAAGAGGAGAGACGGAAGGAGCGAGCCTTCAGCTCAGAAGTGAGATGCTCTTGGAAGAAGGCAAAGATCTCCTCATTGGTATAACATTCATTAGAACGCACATCAATGGTGAACGTACATTGGTCGGGAATGACATTGTGTTGAGTGCCTGCATTGACAATGGTCACTGTGTTTTTGACTGGACCGAGAAGGTCTGTCTGCTTAGGGAACTGCCATTCGGAGAGCCACTGTATATCCTTGATGGCATGATAGATGGCATTATCTCCCTCATTGCGTGCGGCATGACCCGATTTGCCTTTCGCCACAGCATCAATCACCATCAGTCCTTTCTCGGCAATGGCAGGCTGCATGCCTGTAGGTTCGCCCACAATGGCAAAGGCGATGGGAGGCAGGAGGGGAAGAACTGATTCTATGCCTGCCTTTCCGCTCACCTCTTCTTCGCACGAGGCAAGATAGATGAGATTGACTTTCTCCAGCAGAGATGAGGGTTGGGTCATATCGGTGAGGATGCGGAACACTTGCAAAAGAGTGACCAAGCCTCCTCCACAGTCGTTTGCGCCCAGACCATAAAGCCGGTCTCCCTCTTGAGTGGGAATGAAAGGGTCGTGTTGCCATCCTGCCACTGGCTTGACTGTGTCAATATGCGCATTGAGCAGAACGGTGGGGAGCGAAGGGTTGAAGTGAGGGCTCACACACCAGAGGTTGTTGCCCTGACGGCGAGGAAAGAGTCCGCACTGGTTGAGAAAATTCTCCAACACATCAGCAGCCGCCTGTTCTTCGCAACTCACACTTGGGGTGGCAATCAGTTGTTTAAGCAGTCTGACTGCCTCTTCTATATATTCTTGTTGCGTCATTTTCTATACTTTTAACTTGATTTGAAGGCAAAGTTAATGAAAAAGAAAGACAAAGACAATGCTCTTTGACAATAAAATCGTAACTTTGCACTAAATTAGGAATTAGACTAATAATAAACAATGATATAATGGCACAACAAGAAGACATTTTCAAGAAGGTGGTAAGCCACTGTAAGGAATACGGATTTGTATTTCCTTCATCAGAAATTTACGATGGACTGGGCGCAGTGTATGACTACGGCCAAAATGGTGTGGAACTGAAAAACAACATCAAGCAGTACTGGTGGCAGTATATGGTGTTGCTCCACGAGAACATCGTAGGTATCGACTCTGGCATCTTCATGCACCCAACCATCTGGAAGGCTTCAGGCCACGTGGATGCTTTTAACGATCCGCTGATTGACAACCGCGACTCTAATAAGCGCTATCGTGCGGATGTGCTCATTGAGGACCAGATTGCCAAATATGACGAAAAGATTGAGAAAGAGGTGGCTAAGGCCAAGAAGCGTTTTGGCGACTCTTTTGACGAAGCACAATACCGCACCACTTCTCCACGCGTGTTGGAGGAGCAACAGAAGCGCGACGCTCTCCACCAGCGTTATCAGGAGGTGATGAATGCTGAGGGAGGCATTGACCTTGACGGCATGAAGCAGATCATCCTCGACGAGGGCATTGTATGCCCTATCTCTGGCACAAGAAACTGGACAGACGTGCGTCAGTTCAACCTGATGTTCAAGACAGAGATGGGTGCTTCGGCCGAAGGTGCATCTACCATTTATCTGCGTCCCGAGACTGCACAGGGCATCTTTGTGAACTACCTCAACGTGCAGAAGACAGGTCGCATGAAAGTGCCTTTCGGCATTGCACAGATTGGAAAGGCTTTCCGCAATGAGATTGTGGCACGCCAGTTCATCTTCCGCATGCGTGAGTTTGAACAGATGGAAATGCAGTTCTTCGTGAAGCCAGGCACTGAACTACAGTGGTTTGCAGAATGGAAGAATCGCCGTATGGCTTGGCATCAGATGTTGGGCTTCGGCAGTGAGAACTACCGTTTTCACGACCATGACAAACTGGCCCACTATGCTAATGCAGCAACAGATATTGAGTTCAAGATGCCATTTGGCTTCAAGGAAGTGGAAGGCATCCACTCTCGCACCAACTTCGACTTGAGCCAGCACGCCAAGTTCTCAGGTAAGAAAATTGAGTATTTCGACCCAGAAGACAACACTTCATACACTCCATACGTGATTGAGACCTCTATTGGCGTAGACCGCATGTTCCTTTCCGTGATGTGCCACAGCTACTGCGAGGAGAAACTGGAAGGTGGCGACACTCGCACAGTGCTCCGTTTGCCTGCAGCTTTAGCTCCTATCAAGTTGGCAGTGTTCCCTCTCACCAAGAAGGATGGTCTACCAGAGAAAGCTCACGAGATTATTGATGACCTCAAGTTCCACTTCAATTGCAAGTATGAGGAGAAGGACCAGATAGGCAAGCGTTATCGTCGTCAGGACGCTATCGGCACTCCTTTCTGCGTGACTGTAGATAACCAAACTCTTGAAGACAACACAGTCACACTCCGCTATCGCGACACCATGAAGCAGGAGCGTGTGAATATCAGCGATCTCCGCAGTATCATTGAGGATCAGGTGACTATCACCAGCCTCCTCAAGAACTTGAAGTAAAGTTCTCCTGTTCACAAAAGTGGCAACAAAGCCTCAAACTTCATTTATGACAATGAGAAAGTATTTCAGCATATTTCCGCTACTTGCCAGCCTCTTCATCTTATGCGCATGCAGTGAAAATGACGAGGTAAACGAGTTTGACAATTGGCAAGCCCAAAATCAGCATTATGTAGATTCCATCGCCCAACTGGCAGACGCTGGCAAGGACGGCTGGACCAAGGTGTTGGCCTTCACCCTTGTCTCTAAGGAGCCAAGAACAGACTTCAACAACAATCAGTACATCTACATTCAGAAGTTGGAGAATGGCACAGGCACTTACCATCCACAGTACAACGATTCTATTCGTGTGCACTATATGGGTCGTCTCATTCCCTCATCCTCTTATTCTCAAGGCTACATTTTCGGAAAAAGCTACAGCACCTATGCCTTCAACGAGAAGGTGGATGTGCCTACCCTCATGGCTGTAAAGCAAAACGTGACTGGCTTTGCTACGGCCACAATGCACATGGTAGAGGGTGACCACTGGAAACTGGTGATTCCCTACAAACTGGGCTATGGCGATACGGAATACACCTCTGCTAAGATTCCAGGCTACTCAACACTCATCTTTGATGTGAAGTTAGCGCGTGTTTATAAATATAGGGTGGATACAAACACCGCCTGGTATTAAATTGCTAATAAAGGAAAGCGGGTAAGTTCAGAAGAACTTACCCGCTTTCCTTTATATAATAGTTGATACAATAAGTATCATCTTTTCTATTACTTCACATTGCCTACCTTAATGAGGTATTCAGCAATCTGAACCGCATTGAGGGCTGCACCCTTCTTGATCTGATCACCTGAGAGCCAGAAAGTGAGACCGTTCTCATTAGCAAGATCCTTGCGCACACGACCTACATATATATCATCCTTGCCGGCAGTAAAGAGTGGCATTGGGTATTTCTGATTCTTAGGATCATCAACGAGCGTAACACCCTGAGCCGCAGCAAGAGCAGCCTGAGCATCTGCCACCTCAATAGGTTTCTCTGTCTCAACCCACACAGCCTCTGAGTGAGAACGGAGAGAAGAGATACGCACACACATAGCAGAGCATTTTGCATCTGAGTGCATGATCTTACGAGTCTCATTAAACATCTTCATCTCCTCTTTGGTGTAGCCGTTGTCCTGGAACACATCAATCTGGGGAATGACATTGTAAGCCAACTGATAAGCAAACTTTTCCACAGTAGGCTCTTTACCATCCACAAGATCTTTATACTGCTGCTGAAGTTCAGCCATTGCAGCAGCACCAGCACCTGACGCACTCTGATAACTCGCCACATGAATACGAGTGATGTGGCTCAACTGCTCGATAGGCTTGAGTGCCACTACCATCATGATAGTAGTACAGTTAGGATTGGCAATAATACCTTTTGGACGATTCAAAGCATCCTCGGCATTGCACTCTGGCACAACCAAGGGAACATTTTCATCCATACGGAAAGCACTTGAGTTGTCAATCATGACAGCACCATACTTTGTGATGTCCTCCGCATACTCTTTTGATATGCCTGCACCTGCTGATGTGAAAGCAATGTCCACACCCTTGAAGTCATCGCCATGCTGAAGAAGCTTCACTTCATATTCCTTTCCACGGAAGGTGTACTTAGTTCCCGCACTACGAGCAGAGCCAAAAAGCACGAGTTCATCTACTGGGAAATTTCTCTCATCAAGAACACGAAGGAATTCCTGTCCTACAGCGCCACTGGCGCCGACAATTGCTACTTTCATCTTATTACCTTATATATTTTAGGAGTTTATTTGTCTTAAGCTTGAATTTTACTGCAAAATTACAACTTTTCAATAGAAAAAAGAAAGGAGAATGTCAGAAAAAGCGTATCTTTGCATAAAATAAGAGCCTAACAAGACTCAAAAGCACCCTTTTTAGATAACCCATCTATCATTTTGGACGAAATCACCGCATACTTGCATCTCCCCATCACCAACCCTACTTGGATTTTCTTCCTCGTGCTCTGTGTGATTCTGTTTGCTCCTATGATTTTCAGCAAACTACGCATTCCTCATCTTGTTGGAATGATTTTGGCAGGCGTGCTGATAGGTGAAAACGGATTTAACCTTCTGGCAAGAGACGCTTCATTTGAACTGTTCGGCAAGGTGGGTATCTATTTCATCATGTTTCTGGCAGGTTTGGAGATGGACTTGCAAAACCTGAAACAGAATCGCACAAAAGGAATCCTCTTTGGCTTCATCACCACTATCATTCCGTTTGCCTTTGGTTTTGTGGCAGGACACTTCTTTCTCGACTACAGCATTCCTGCATCTCTACTGCTGGCTTGCATCTTGTCTTCCCACACATTGGTTGCCTATCCTATCGTAAGACGATATGGCTTGAGCAAATCACCTGCCGTGGTCATTTCCATTGCCGCCACCATGACCGCCCTGATTCTTGCATTGCTGTTTCTGGCAGGCATTGCTGGTATGATGAGAGGAGAAACAGACTTCTGGATTTGGGCTATATTTGCTCTGAAGTTTGTAGTGTACATATTAGGAATGTTCTTCCTCTTGCCCAAACTCATTCGTGTATTCTTCCGCAAAAACAGTGAACCAGTTTTGCAATTCACCTTTACCTTGGCAATAGTATTCCTTGCAGCAGCCTCTGCAGAGCTTTGCGGATTGGAAGGCATCTTTGGTGCATTTCTGGCAGGACTGGTACTCAATCGCTTTGTGCCCAACACCTCACCTCTGATGAACCGTATTGAGTTTATAGGAAACGCCCTCTTCATCCCTTACTTCCTGATAGGTGTAGGCATGTTGGTGAATGTAGAGCCTTTGTTCCACGAAGGGAAAGCCGCCATTGTTGTTATGGTGATGGTTGTGGCAGGCACACTCTCTAAATATCTGGCAGCATTCGTCAGCCGCAAGATGTTCAGAATGACACGTACAGAAGGCGTGATGATGTTTGGTTTGACCGAAGCACATGCAGCAGGGGCTTTGGCCATGGTCATGGTAGGTGTGAAGTTGGAGGTCTCGCCAGGCGTGCCACTCATGAGCAATGCTGTGCTGGATGGTGTAGTAATGATGATACTCATCTCCTGCATCATCTCTTCTGTTGCCACCGATCAAGGTGCCAAAAAGTTAAAAATGGAAGGAGAGACTTCTGGAACAAAACTACGGCGAGACAGCACAGCACTGGATGATGAAAAGATAATGATTCCAGTGAATGAACCCAGCAACATCAACACCTTAATGACAACAGCCTTCATGATGCGTAATCGACGACTGAATCGTGGCCTCATATGCTTGAATATCGTTAATGATGCCGACATGGACAACAAGGCGCAAGAGCACAGCAGAACCTGTCTGGACATGGCTTGCGACCTCGCCTCTGCAGCGGATGTGCCCGTACAAGCACAGTCTCGATTGGCAGTAAACTTTGTGACAGCCACCATCCATGCCTTAAGGGAAAATGACGCAAGCGAGTTGCTCATAGGCTTTCACAGCAAAAGAAACGAAAACGACGAAGCCATCTTTGGTCCTTATGCACAAGGTCTCATTGACAACATGTCGCGACAACTTATCATGGTAGATATGCGCATTCCTACCAACACCATCCGCAAGATTGTGGTGGCTGTGCCAGAAAAGGCAGAATACGAAAAGGGTTTCTACAGATGGATCAACCGCATGGCCCGCATGGCAGAAGACATAGGATGCCCGATGGATTTCTACGCCAACGAGAAGACAGGCCATCTCATCCTCCGCTATATGAGCGACAGACACAAGACCGTGAATGCCGACTACGAGACTCTTTACTCTTGGAATGATTTCCCTGCTCTCAGGCATGAACTGACTCGCTATCAACTTCTCGTTGTGGTAACTGCCCGAAAAGGCAGTATATCCTACCAGAACTCGTTTGCCAAACTGCCTCAGCAGTTACGAACAGACTTTGCCAACAACAGCCTCATGCTCATCTATCCCGACCAGCAGGAGGAAAACAATGAGCTCTACACCTTCAGAGACCCTCACCACTATGAGGCAACCACAGCCAGCACACGTGTGGGAAGATGGTTGAGCAAGTGGATTGGCGAGATGGGATAGAAACACTTAAAAGAAGAAACAAATGATTACACTCCAAAACATCACCAAGTCCTTTGGCACACTACAAGTGCTTAAAGGCATTCATCTCCACATAGAAAAGGGAGAGGTGGTCAGCATCGTAGGTCCATCGGGAGCAGGAAAGACCACACTCCTGCAAATCATGGGCACGCTTGACACCCCCAACACAGGAACGGTCGTCATAGATGGCGTGAACGTGACCAAACTGAAAGATAAAGAGATGGCAAAGTTTCGCAATCAGCATCTTGGCTTTGTCTTCCAATTCCATCAGCTCTTGCCTGAATTCACGGCACTGGAAAACATATGCATCCCAGCCCTCATAGCAGGAACAAACAAGAAACAAGCAGAAACAAGAGCAAAGGAACTGCTTGATTATCTAGGACTCAGCGATAGAGCTAATCATAAGCCTTCCGAGCTGTCAGGAGGCGAGAAGCAACGTGTGGCTGTGGCAAGAGCACTCATCAATCAGCCAGCCATCGTGTTGGCAGACGAGCCTTCAGGCTCGCTTGACTCCAAGAACAAAGCCGAGCTTCACCAACTCTTCTTCGACTTGAGAGATAAGTTTGGACAGACCTTTGTGATTGTGACCCACGATGAATCGCTGTCCCAAATAACCGACCGAACCATCCACATCAAGGATGGTCAGATTGATAGAGAGAACCAACCAAACAATGACGAACCCATTAAAAAAGAAGAAAATGAACCAACAACAGAATCAGACAACAGAACAGCAGGAGAAGAAGAGTAATGTAAGACTCCAACTGGGTAAGAGAAACCAACTGAAGGTAGTGCGCGAGAAAGACCACGGGCTATACCTTGAGGGAGGAGATATAGGCGACATCCTGTTGCCAAAGCGATACGTGCCAGAAGGCGCAAAGGTAGGAGATGTGCTTGACGTATTCCTCTATCTTGACCAGGAAGAAAGACTCATCGCCACAACCGAGCATCCACTCATTGAGGTAGGACAGTTTGCCTATCTGGAATGCACATGGACCAACGAATATGGCGCTTACCTAAACTGGGGGCTGATGAAAGACCTCTTCTGTCCATTCCGCGAGCAAAAAGTGAGGATGGAAAGAGGAAAGCGTTATCAAGTGTATTGCTACATCGACGACAAAACATATCGCATCGTATGTTCCAGCAAGATAAAGAAATTCCAGAAAGCCATCAGTGAAAAGACAACAGGCAGGAGGCCTCACTCTTACGAGGATGAAACTCCCGCAGACAGAAGTGTGCTGATTGGTGATTTCTCCAAACGGCTTCTGGAACATTTGAAACTCTCAGAGAAAGGCTTCTCTCCTTATCACGACAAGTCACCTACTGAAGAGATTTACGCCATGTTTGGTGTAAGCAAGAAAGTCTTCAAGCAAGCTGTGGGCGACCTCTACAAACAAGAACTCATTCAGATCAAAGCCAATGGCATTGAACTGACCATCAAAGGCAAGACCATAGGAGTAGAAGAATGAACGAACGTAAGTTCGACTAATTGAGATGACGAAACAGTTCTGGGCAATTTCAATACCTATAAGAACAAAAACGCACGCATGGTTCATCGGTCATCGAACAATTGTTCATTGGCACTTGAAGCATTGTTCGTTTGCCATTGAAGCATTGTTCATTCGCCATTGAACAATTGTTCGTTGGAGCATGAAGAAAACTTCAGTCATGCAAGATGTAAAAAGAGGGTGTGTCAAAATAGGCACATCCTTTTTTTATATCAAAGCCCCGACTTTCTCAAGCCAGGGCTTCGTTATGTCGTAAAGTTTTCGTATCTTTACAACATGC
Source organism: Bacteroidales bacterium (assembly GCA_012729225.1). Taxonomy (GTDB): domain Bacteria; phylum Bacteroidota; class Bacteroidia; order Bacteroidales; family Bacteroidaceae; genus Minthosoma. The sequence goes on from JAAYDO010000146.1 coordinate 19,721, forward strand.
AATATAAAACGCAACAAA
>JAAYDO010000126.1 GCA_012729225.1 Bacteroidales bacterium
CAAAATGCGGCTTCGTGGGTGCTTGTGACAGATTTTACATCAAAAAAGCGGCATAGAAAGAATCTTTCCATGCCGTGCCTGTAAAAAAACAAATAAGAGGATGTGCCTATTTTGACACACCCTCTTTATAATGAATCATCCTAAAAAGTTGCAAGTCATACATAACAAATGATTCTGGGTTGTTGCGTGATAAAAGACCTCTATTGAAACATACAAATACACGTATAATCACGATAAGTGATACAGGGAACAAAGATTTTCCACTGCCAAACCCTCACATCTCATCTAAAAAGAGTACATTTGCAAATACAATCGCAATCTTCAGACTATATGAAACAAATGGACATCCTCTTCTCCATAGACATCAAGAAGGAAAAAGAACTCACACTCAAAGAACTCACACTGATTGATGAAGCCCGCCGTGCCACTTATCGCAGTTATGCCCCCTACTCCCACTTCTCCGTGGGTGCGGCAGCAGAACTCGAAGACGGCACCATCGTGACAGGTAGCAATCAAGAGAATGCAGCCTATCCATCAGGACTCTGTGCTGAGCGTACCGCTGTGTTCTACGCCAACTCACGCTACCCCGACCTCTCCATTCGTCGCCTGTGCATCGTGGCACGAGACACCGAAGGGAAGTTTCTCTCTCGCCCAATCTCTCCCTGCGGTGCCTGTCGTCAAGCACTCTTAGAGAGCGAACAACGAAGCGGGAAACCCATTGAGGTGTTGCTGTATGGCACTGATTCTATCTACATCATCCACAGCATACAAGATCTTCTTCCCTTATGCTTTGATGAAAGTTTCCTATGATGAGTAATGGTGAAATAATCGCACCATTTACAAGCAGATTATTTTGTCAAGCAACAAGAAATATTTAACTTTGCAACCAATAAGAAAAACAAACAAGTAAATCAAGAAAAATGAAAGTCATCAGCACAACAAAAGCTCCTGGGGCTATCGGTCCTTACAGCCAAGCCATCCAAGTAGGCAATCTCATATACACTTCTGGACAGATTCCTATTAATCCCGCCACAGGTCATTTCGTAGAGGGAGGAATCAAGGAACAAACCCATCAATCTCTCACAAATGTAAAGGCCATTTTGGAGGAGGCTGGACTGACCATGCAGAATGTGGTGAAGACTACTGTATTTCTGGCTGACATGAACGACTTTGCCGACATGAACAGTGTGTATGCAGAGTTTTTCAGCGAACCCTATCCCGCTCGTTCTGCTGTAGCAGTGAAGACGCTCCCCAAGAATGCACTGGTGGAGATAGAGGTGGTGGCTGAGAAATAGACCTCATCAGTCTATAGACAAAAAAGAGAGAGGTGGGTCAGAAATAGAAGTGACCCACCTCTCTTTATGTGCATGCAACATGAGCAATTAGTAGTATTCTATCACACGTGTCTCCACATAACGGAGCGTATCCAAAGAGTTAGGATCCTCATCCACTTCTCCTTCCGCACTCTCATGACTCAACATGAGCACCTTTCGTTTAAGCCAGTTTCCCTTTTCATCACGTTGTTCATCGTAAGTGTAGGTCGTGCTTTCATCAAACTCTGAGCCTGCAACATAGAAGTGGTGTTTGCTTCCAGACATGTTGCCTTCCGCATCATACGTGTAGTTGATAAGGCCTGCAGACTCCCAAGCACTCCAGTCATTCATCACCATACGACCATACTCGTCGTAGGAAATAGAGTCTGACCCAACCGCTGTCCAATATTCAAGTTGATGGTCGAGCGCCTGTTGATATTCACAGTTATAGCTTATGATCTGTCCCATTTCGTTTCTGGAAAGAAACGCTGCATTCTCCGCTTTCGACATATCCATGAAACGATAAGAAAGGACAAAACCTTCAGGAGAGAAGAGAAGAGTGTCTTTTTCAACTTCACCATTGCCTTCTCTATCTTCCTCGTTATAAACGGTTGAAGTTATGACACGTTTGACAGGACCATAGAGATTGTACATGGCAAGGTCGGGAGAAGAGAACTGAAATTCAGACACCTCTGTAGAATCCTTAGCACCATTTTTCTGAGAACCGCCAGAGCCTATGCAACTGCTGACAGTGATAGTTGTGAGAGTAGCAAATGCCGACACCCACAAGAGATTCATCCATTTTGTCATTGTTGTGTGGTTTTGATGATGATTAAAATAGCATGCTAATACTTGACAATGCAAAATTAGCAAATAAGTGATTGAATAACAAATATATCATGTAAAAAAAGAACTACAAATAAGAAAATAGAATTCTTCTCCTTGCCTTTTTCAGCCTCAACCTTTAGAAAAAAGAACGTTTATTCTTCTATTTCAATAAGAATCCGCAACTTTGTCACACGCTGTCATGTGTTCTCCCTACATGTATAGATGAAAGACAGACGAGCAACCCTATATGAAAGTATAATATATAGACCATCCTCCTTTAAACCTTATGAGGCTACAGATGGTCTTATGATGTATATTTCGAAATATTTTTCTAACCGACAAACATTTTACAAAACATGAAACAACTATTCAAAGCCATGCTTGTAGCATGTGCCCTGATGGCTGGACAAACTACGTATGCCGCAGAACCTTGGAAGAAAGGTGCGTTTGAAACAGGCAAGTACCGCAACCTTTTGGTAGAAATGGGCTACAAGAAAGAAGATGTGGACGCTAAACTCCAAGAAGTCTTCAACGATGTATTTTACGGTCCAAACAAAGTGTATTTCGAGGTGGGCGACACCATGGGTTACGTGTCTGACATCAAGAATCACGATGCAAGAACAGAGGGCATGTCGTATGGCATGATGATTGCCGTACAGTTTGACAAGAAGGACATCTTTGACCGCTTGTGGCGTTGGAGTCGCAAGTACATGCAACATCAAAGTGGCGAACGCGAAGGCTACTTCGCATGGAGTTGTCGCATAGATGGCACACAGAACTCCGCAGGTGCTGCCAGCGACGGCGAACTCTACTTCATCACGGCTCTGCTCTTTGCCTCCAATCGCTGGGGCAACGACACCGGCATCAACTATAAGGCTGAGGCACAAAGAATCTTGAACTGCATCATGCCAAAGGAGATTGCAAGCCGTCCAGGAGGTGGCTTTGGTCAGCGTCCAGAGCAGGCTCAAGGAAATCAGCCTGAAAGAAAGCAAATGATGTATCTGATTGACCCTGAGACCAAGTTGATTACCTTCACACCTGATGGTTTTGGCCAGCGCTTCACAGACCCTTCTTATCATATCCCTGCATTCTATGAGGTATGGGCCAAGTGGGCTGACGATGGTCGCTCCGACTACTGGATGGAATGTGCAAAGGTCTCACGAGAGTTTCTTCATAAGGCATGTGACGAGAAAACGGGATTGAATCCTGACAATTGCCAGTATGATGGCAGTCTGATGGAGGGATTTGGCGGTCGCAGAAATGGTGGCAACAACTTCCGTTACGACTCTTGGCGTGTGCCTATGAACATCGCACTGGACTACGGATGGAGTTGTGCCGACCAGGAATGGCAACGCCAGTATGGCGAGAAGATTCAGAACTTCTTCTACTCTCAAGGTGTGAACGACTTCATGGATCAGTACCGCGTGGATGGCACTCTGCCTGAAGGTGGTGAAATCCTTGGTGCAGGTGGTTTCCGCAAACTGCGTCACTCTATAGGACTGGTGGCTACAACTGCTGCTGCCAGTCTCTTATGCAGCCACGACAAGAGCAAGGAATTTGTGGACGCATTCTGGAATGCAAAGCACGAGCCTTTTGAGGACGGTTATTTCGATGCTTACTACGATGGTCTGCTCCGTCTCTTCTCTTTCATGCATCTTAGTGGCAACTATCAGATCATCACTCCTAAAAAATAATTTTATATCTATCTACTAAGACAAAGAGACCGAGGCTATCTTGCTTCGGTCTCTTTTTATATGCTCGTTCCTGAAAAATGAAAATCATCTGGCACAACCCCTATTATTAGTGAAAGGAACGAATAAAAGCATGTGTGCACAAGGATGGAATAGCAGGATGGCAGTGCCATTTGCCACATCAAATGACCGAGGAGCTCTTCATGCTCCAACGAATAATGGTGGATGCGTCAATGAACAATGGTTCAATGGCAAACGAACAATGCTTCAAGTGTCGATGAACAATGGTGCGATGTTCCATGAACAATGGTGCGTTTTCACCTTCACAAGCGTTGAGTTATAGAATATACAGAAATCTTTGTATATGAATAAGTTATAAAGCAAATCATAGTAAACATCATGGACTTCCCATGACCCTTGGAAGTGAAAAACACAAACATGGAGAAGAGTTCCACACTTATAGCCGTGGATGATGGGGCATCCTCATCTTTTCTTCTTCAGAAAAGACTTCACACGCCTAAAACCCTCCACACCCAATATGGTGAGACCACCATATTGAAACGTCTTGGCAAGACCAAAAAAGATAACCCATAACGCACTCTTTGCGCCCACAGATAGATACTCGCTTGGCACAAGCATCTGAGCAAAAGAAAGTAGATAGCAAGGCACACACAATGAAAGAACAATCACTCCCGTCCTAAATGAGAGTCCTTGCAGCCACATCTTTGCCTTCCTCCATAAATCCTTCATAGTCAATACTTATTGAGTGTTTCCGATAAGAAGCCACGAAGGTAGTGTTTTCTTCCCACATGACAAAGGATTCAGAACAATTTCTCTATTTTTTCTCATCAAGAGCTCATTGAAGCACAAAAGATGAGACCCTGATAAGAGCCTCATCTTCATATAAATGTCTATGTAAAATAAGCGATTAGTGATTGCGGAAATTCCACTTAGAGTTATCACTGTTGAAATCATACTCGGCAAGCGTTGGTGTGCAGTCGCCCGCAGAATAGAGCACCATGCGCTTGTTGATGCCTTCCTGTCCTGGAATCTGTTTAGGCATGATGCGGAAAGTACCATCGGTGAGTTGTTCAATGCGCCAGAGTTGCTCGGCAGCACCAGTAAATTCTGGCACAGAAGTAACCTCGCAGTCGGCTGTGGCAGCAAGAGCACGGTTCGTTCCCTCAATGGTAATCTTGAAGTAAGGATTGCTCAAATAGCCACCTGCCTCAGGCACTGCTGTGATTGTCCAACGCTGATGAGGGCGGAACATGTAATCGCCAATGCGGACATTGATGTTGCCTGAAGGCCATGTGCCAATCACATCCTGCAGTTTCTGGTTCTCTACTGGCTTAGGTGCTTCCTGCTGCTGATTGTTGTCACGAGGACCAAACATGCGCATGCCACCTTGCATACGTACGAAGTCCACAGAGAGTTCAAGTGAGTAACCACGACGCTCAGACTCAATCATGTAAGTGCCTTCCTTGAAACGGTCACCAGCCACAGGCCAGTCGTTCTTCCAGAGGAGAGGACGAATGCCTAACACGCTGCGACCGCCTTGATCAAAGTCTGCCTCGTAGTGACATGACATAATCTCCACACCTTCATCAATGATGGTGCGACCAAAGTGACCAGGACCACACACACGGTCTCCAGCAGCAATGACCATTTTACCTCCGCCATGGAACATGTCACGATTGACATTATCTATATAAGGACCAGTGACACTGCGTGAGCGACCCACCACAATGTTGTAGGTGGAATTGACACCATCGCAGCAAGTGCCATGAGTTCCAAGGAGATAATAGTAGCCATTGCGATAGATGAGGTCAGAAGCCTCGCAGTCAATAGCTATATCAATGGCTTCATTTCCCTTGACACGCTCTCCTGTGTTAGGGTCAAGTTCGACAAGACGAATATTGCCAAAATAAGTACCATAACTCATCCAAAGGCGACCAGTAGTCGGGTCGAGGAGCACACCAGGGTCGATTGCGTCATTATCCTCCATACCATCGGAAGAAGCTACTTCTATAGCTGTGGAGTATTTGAAGTCTGGTGACTGAGGATCTAAGGTCTTGTTCCACATGGTGAGGATGCGTCCGTTGTGACCACCACCAAGACCACCACCTGTTGCACCATAGATGACGAGATAGCGATCGCCTATCTTGATCACATCAGGAGCAGCACCACCACCTGGGCGCACACCACCTCCTTTCCAGTTCCAACCGTCTTCAGTGATGATACCACCACTGCCTGTGCCGAAAGTGTACCACTTTCCATCACACTCAGCAAGTGTGGATGGGTCGTGGATATAAGGTTGTCCTGATTGAGCTGAAGCCGTTGTTGCCAGAAGAAGCGAACTGGCAACTAATATGTTGCGTAGTATTTCCATTCTCTTTATTTGTTATTGATGATTGTAAAGTTTTTAACAGGTTGTCCCTTTTCATCGAGGAAACGGACACAGAAGTCGCTCATGCCCGGGCCATTGATAATAGCACCACGAAGCACATTACGACCCTTCTTCAGCGTGAGACGAGGAGACATGCAGTCGTCCTTCACCATACGACGGTCGCCTGAGAGGAGAAGCGCCTCTTCGCCATTGAGCCACCACATGGATGCGGAGTTAGAACCCACGGCAAGACGCACATCCTTTATTTCCTCAGGACAATCAATAGTGGTGACAGCCCAGAAGAGCACGCCATACACTTGTTTCTGAAGACCTTCAGAGAAACGGAATAGTTTAGAGTTGAAAGTAGTACTCTCCATCTGATGCCAAGTGAGGGTTTGCTTGCCCGCCTTAACCTTGTCGCCATCCTTTGGAAGAATGGTGAACTGATTGGCAAAGTACTGCTGGTTGAAGTTTTCACGGAGATAGGAATCTGTAAAGACTGTATTGCTGCGGTTAGGCTTATCGATAGGCTCAAGCAGACACCAACGACGGATGAAACCTTCAGCATCAGGATGGGATGGCTGAGCAGCTGCTGGAGTGAAGTAGGTCTGACGATTCTTGAACTGAATCCAATCCACGCTGGCGCCTTCTCCCTCGCAAGTGATGCAGAGATCCGTTATGCCCTTAGGCATGTATTCTACAGGAGCAGTGAGTGTGAGCCACTGTCCACGCTGATCACGACGGAACTGTCCATCGCTGACCACTGTGAGGGTGAACTTAGCAATAACCTTGCCTTTGGCATTCTTCTCACGAACAAACACCTGGGTATTGCCTTCTGCCTTGATGCGACCTGTGAGGTATGCATTGCTGGCATCACTGAAATCCACATCATTGAAGGTTGCCCATGCACCCTTCTTAGGTAGAGTGACACACCAACCCTGGAAGCGGTTGGACGTATCAAGCGTGTCCACTGAAGCATCTGCGCTTGCTGCACTGTAGCGATCCATTTCAATCTTGCTGGTCGCTTTGACAATACCTACACCACGAAGGGTTGGCTTAACCTCGATGATTGTACCATCTGGTTTGAAACCAATCTTGTCGATACATACAGAACGGCGCTTGTCGTCACCAGGTGAGTAGTCATTGTGGTGATAGAAGAGATACCACTGACCCTTGTATTCAGTGATGCTGTGGTGGTTGGTCCAGCAATTGTTGGCATGTTCTGCCATGATGATACCTTTGAACTCCCAAGGACCAAGTGGGTTCTTAGACATAGAGTATGCGAGAGTCTCTGTACCTGAGCCACCCTTCTCCTTATCAGAGCGTACCCATGGGAAAGTAAGATAGTACCAACCATTGCGCTTGAACACATAAGGACCTTCCTTGAATCCTTCTGGAAGACCTTCCATGTTCTGACCTGCCATCATCATTGGAGGACGGTTGCCAGCCTGCTGACCACCTTGTTGCTGACCTCCCTGCCGCTGAGGCATCTGCACTGGGGTCATCTCGCCATCCAGTTCCTTCATGTTGCTCTTGAGCTTAGAACCACGAATGCCACCACCTGACCAATAGATATAAGCCTGACCATCATCGTCGATGAGGACGCATGGGTCAATGCCTGATATGCCCTTGATAGGCTCTGGTTCACAAATGAATGGACCTGTTGGAGAGTCGGCAACGGCTACACCTACAGCAAAGCCACCTCTGCCTGCAGCTGGAGCAGAAGGAAAATAGAAGTAGTACTTTCCATCCTTATAAACACAATCAGGTGCCCACATGGAATAGGAGTCTGGTCTGACCCAAGGCACCTTGTTTTGGGTGACAATCATGCCGTGGTCTTCCCAATCCGTGAGGTTTTCGGAAGAGAACACATGATAATCTTCCATACAGAACCAGTCCTGGCGCTGACCAGCAGGTGGCATGATATCATGCGATGGATAGATATACACCTTATTATTAAACACACGCGCTGTAGGGTCAGCCGAAAATTGATTACGGATGACTGGGTTTTGTGCCGATAGCGCAAGTGGCACACCCATCAATAGAAATTTAATTAGGCACTTCATTGGCTAGTAAATAAAAGTTAAGAAATTCTTCGCAAATATAGCAATTTATTTTTGATAATAACAAAACATATGGATGACTATTTTCAAAAAATTATATAATCATGAAAAAAGACACGTTTTGATGTAAAATAATACATGAAGAGTGTCATCAAAAACAAATAAATGTCTGATTAACACTTAAAAAACAATGCCGTTTACTTATCGTAAGAAATAAGGAATGAGGAAGGGGAAAGGGAGCAAGGGAATAGGAGTAAAAAGAATAATGTAATTTGTTTTTGAAGAAAAAGGAGAAATAAGGGAAAAGAGTGTCGTGTTATTCGGAATATTTTATGTATCTTTGCATCGCTTTTTATGGAAAAAATTACACGACATATACTAATATGCCTCATGATGCTGATAAGCCAAGTGATGTCAGCACAGGACAAGTTGTCTTCCGACAGCACGGAGACAAGCACCGAGAGGTTGGATTCCATTGAGGTGTCGCTTGTGACATGCACTCCTGGCAGGGATATGTATGCTAAATTTGGGCACACTGCATTAAGAGTGAGAAATTATACCATAGACAAGGATATCGTGTTCAATTACGGATGTTTTGACTATAACTCCAACAACTTTGTGCTCAAGTTTCTGTTGGGACAAACGGACTATCTTTTGGATGCAGAGCCTTTTGACTATCTAAAGTATCGTTATAGCCTGCAGGGAAATGGTGTGACCGAGCAAGTACTGAATCTCACACAACCAGAAGCAAATAAACTTTTGATTCTCTTACTGGAGAACTTGCGACCAGAGAATCAAGAGTATCGCTACAATTGGCTTTATGACAACTGCACAGAGAGAGCTCGTGATGTGATTGAGAAAGCCGTAGATGGCGAGATAGAATATGCTAATGTGATAGATGACAATGTGACTGTAAGAGAGATGCTTCGTAACACCTTGAAGACAAGCCCTTGGATTTCGTTTGGCATTGATATGATTTTGGGCGACGAGATTGACAAAAAGGTGGATGCACGAGTGAAGATGTTTCTGCCTACGGCTCTGAAAGATGAATCCGACCAGGCATACATTGTGAGAGATGGAGGAGAGAAGATCTCGTATGTCATTGGCAGAGACACCATTCTTGAAGACATGAACGAACCAGAGGAGGCTTATGTGGTAGGCTCTCCCCTATTTGTATTCATCCTGCTCTTGATTTGCACCATTTGGGTTTTTGCTGAAGAACTGAAGCGCAAGAGATTGACCATTGCTCTGGATGTGGTTATCCACATGTGTCAGGGCGCGGCAGGACTATTGGTGGCATTCCTCTTTTTCTTTTCAGAGCACCCTGCAGTAGATAGCAATTGGCTGGTTATTATCTTCAACCCTATCCCACTCTTGTATGCAGGTTGGGTGCTATATTGTCACAAGAAGAAACGCAAGAACTACTTGTCATACGTCAATTTGGCGGTAATAGCAGGCTTTTTGGCAACCATGGCCTTCTGTCCACAATCCTTCAATCTCGCCATGTGGTTGCTGGTATCCAGTTTGTTGGTTAGAGCACTATCACACGCTCACTTTGCATATCATAGTAAATGAAGAAGCAGATACTTACAACATTCATAGCCTCCATTGCTATGGCAGGCACGATGGCACAGACAACCTCTGTGCCTCGATTGGTTGTAGGAATCACCATTGACCAACTGCGTTCCGACTATCTTAATGCCTTCATGCCGCTGTATGGCGAAGGAGGTTTTAAACTCTTAATGGAGAAGGGGCAAGTGTACTCGAATGTACAGTATCAGCATGCTCCCGTAGATCGTGCATCAGCCATTGCTTCCATTGTGACGGGCACTGTACCTTACAATCATGGCATCATTGCAGAAGAATGGATGAACCGACAGGAACTGCACACCAACTACTGTGTGGACGACAGGAAATGGAAGGGAGTGAACACCAATGATGCTTCTTCGCCTAAGAATCTTTTAGTAAGCACCATTGGAGATGAACTGAAGGTTGCCACAAAGGGGAAAGCACTCATTTATAGTGTAGCTCCCTATCGTGAAGTGGCAATACTGGCTGCTGGTCATGCTGCAGATTGGGCAACTTGGATTGATAGCCAAAACGGGCAATGGGCAGGCACTACCTACTATGGAGATACACCTGCATGGTTCAAGTTTCTAAGCAATAATACCTTATCAGAAAAAATCTCAACCGCATCATGGAAACCTATCAATGATGCCATTGGTAACTATAACTACTATCTCACCACCAGCCAGAAGGCATTTGTACACAAGTTTGCAGGAGATGGAAGATTCCGCCTCTTCAAGCAATCAGGTTTGGTAAATGAAGAGGTGACGAAGGCTGCCAGAGCCTGTTTGGAAAACGGGAAAGCAGGCATGGATGAGGTCACCGACTTCCTTTCTGTATGCTACTATGCTGGTGACTACTATGCAGAGAACCAGTCGGAAAACACTACTGAACTGCAAGACACATACGTAAGACTGGACGATGAGTTAGCAAACCTACTGAAGAAGATAGATCAGTTGGTGGGATTGGACAGAACACTCATCTATATCACTTCAACAGGATATGATGAGAATAATGCTTCACTGTCTGAATCATATCGCATACCTACTGGCGAGTTCAATATCAACAGATGCGTCACACTGCTCAACATGTACCTCTGTGTGATGTACGGCAATGGACAGTATGTGGAGAGTTGCTTCGGCAATCAGATTTACCTTAACCACAAATTTCTGGAGCAGAAACAACTGAAACTGGCTGAGGTTTTGGGACATTGCGAGGACTTCCTCTTCCAGTTCAGTGGTGTGAGGGATGTTTTTACGTCTCACCGCATCACCCAAGGCGCATGGACTCCAGGCATCAGCATCTTTCACAACGGTTACAATCCTAAATGTTCAGGCGACATCACTGTGCAAGTATCGCCAGGATGGTACTTGGTGAATGAGGATAGAGGAACAAAGAAACTCCAGAGAGACTCTTTCTTTGAATTTCCACTCATCTTTTTTGGATATACCATCCATGCTGGGAAGGTGGCAACTCCTGTCACTGTTGATTGCATAGCACCTACTGTGGCACACCACATCAGAATCAGAGCACCTAACGCATGCTCCACCCCACCACTTTTTTAGACACATTGTGTACACATTATATATAATAAAGGGCTGAAAGGCTCACATATTTAACAAGAATAAAACAAAACTATATATATGGGATTTTCATTAAACAAGATTCTAAGCGCACTATTTGGCAACAAGGCTGCTCGCGACATCAAGGAGATTCGCCCCATTGTTGATCAGATTTTGGCCGTAGAACCAGAGATTCAGAAACTCACCAACGATGAACTGCGTGCAAAGGTTGATGAGATCAAGGTGCAACTTCAAGATAGAGTGCAAAGCAAGCGTGATGAGATTGCTTCATTGAGAGAACAGATTCAGACTACTGACATAGACAAGCGCCAACCTCTTTTTGAAGACATTGACAAGAAAGAGATTGAGGTACTTGACATCTTTGACGAAGGACTGACAGAAGTACTCCCTACAGTCTTTGCCATTGTAAAAGATACCGCACGACGTTTTTCAGAAGCAGAAAACGGTGATGTCATTGTGACTGCAACTGATTTCGACCGACAACTCAGCGTGGAGCATGACTTTGTAGATATTGATGGCGACAAGGCTATCTGGCATAACCACTGGATTGCAGGTGGCAATGAGATGACTTGGAACATGATTCACTATGATGTGCAGCTCTTCGGTGGAACAGTACTTCATCAAGGCAAGATTGCAGAGATGGCAACAGGTGAAGGTAAGACCCTGGTGGCAACACTGCCTGTTTTCCTTAATGCACTCTCTCGCAACGGCGTGCACGTGGTGACTGTGAATGATTACTTGGCTCGTCGTGACTCTGAATGGATGGGGCCTCTCTACATGTTCCACGGCTTAAGTGTCGATTGCATTGACAAGCATCAACCCAACTCTGAGGAACGAAGAAAAGCTTATCAGGCAGATATTACTTTCGGTACTAACAATGAGTTTGGTTTCGACTACTTGCGTGACAACATGGCCATGCGTCCTGAAGACCTCGTACAGCGTGTACACAACTATGCTATCGTCGATGAGGTGGACTCCGTGCTGATTGATGATGCTCGTACACCATTGATTATCTCTGGTCCTATTCCAAAGGGAGACGTTCAGATGTTTGAAGAATTCATTCCTTTTGTAGAGACACTCGTTGAGGCTCAGCGACGATTGACCCAGAACTATCTCACTGAAGCAAAGAAACTCATTGACTCTGACAACAAAGATGATGTAACAGCAGGCTTCCTCTCTCTCTTCCGCGCTTATAAGGGCTTGCCAAAGAACAATGCTCTCATCAAGTATCTTTCTCAGCCAGGCATCAAGACTGGTTTGCTCCAGACAGAGGAAATCTACATGGAGAACAACAATCGCCGCATGCCTGAAGCCATCGAGCCACTCTTCTTTGTGGTGGACGAGAAACTAAAGTCTGTGGAGATGACAGATAAGGGTAATCAGCTTATCGCAAACCAGATACATGATGACAAGTTCTTCGTGCTTCCAGACATCACAACCGAATTGGCTGAACTTGAGAATCAGCACTTTGAAAGTGAAGATGAGAAGTTGGCAAAGAAGGATGAACTCATGCAGGATTACGCCCTCAAGGCTGAACGAGTACATACAATCCAGCAGTTGCTCAAAGCCTACACCATGTTTGTGAAAGACGATGACTATGTGGTCATGGATGGTGAGGTGAAGATTGTGGACGAACAAACAGGTCGTATCATGGATGGTCGTCGCTGGAGCGATGGATTGCACCAAGCTGTAGAGGCAAAGGAAAGAGTGAAAGTGGAAGCAGCCACTCAGACTTTTGCAACAATCACCCTACAGAACTATTTCAGAATGTATCACAAACTCTCAGGCATGACAGGTACTGCCATCACAGAAGCAGGTGAGTTCTGGGACATCTATAAACTGGATGTGGTAGAGATTCCAACCAACCGTCCTATTGCACGCAACGACATGAACGACCGTGTGTATAAGACCAACCGAGAGAAATACAATGCCGTGATTGACGAGATTGTGAGGATGCGCAACAGTGGACGTCCAACACTGGTCGGCACAACCTCAGTGGAAATCTCAGAGTTGCTATCACGCATGCTCAAGATGAGAAAGATTCCCCATCAGGTCTTGAACGCAAAACTTCACCAGAAGGAAGCTGACATCGTGGCTGAAGCAGGTAGAAGTACAATGGGCGAGACGATTCTTGAAGACGGCACTAAGGATGAACGTCTCTTGGGTGCTGTGACCATTGCAACCAACATGGCAGGCCGTGGTACAGACATTAAACTCTCTGACGAGGTGAAGGCAGCAGGTGGTTTGGCTATTATCGGAACAGAACGACATGAGAGCCGTCGTGTGGACCGCCAGTTGCGTGGTCGTTCCGGACGTCAAGGCGATCCTGGTTCTTCCGTATTCTACGTGTCTCTCGAAGACAAGCTCATGCGTCTCTTTGCCAGTGACCGTATCTCAAAGGTAATGGATAAAATGGGATTTGAAGAGGGTGAGATGATTGAGCATTCAATGATCAACAGTTCTATCGAGCGTGCACAGAAGAAGGTGGAAGAGAATAACTTCGGCATTCGTAAGCGTCTGCTCGAATATGACGACGTGATGAACAAGCAGCGCAAGGTGATTTATGAACGTCGTCGTCATGCCCTCATGGGTGAGCGAATTGGCATGGACATCGCCAACATGATTTGGGATCGCGTGTGCCACATCCTCAGCAATGGTGACTATGAAAGTTGCAAGGAAGATTTCCTCCGCATCTTTGCCATGGAGATACCATTTGACATGGACAAGTTTGAGAGTGCAAGCCGAGAGAAACTGGAGGACGAAGCATTTGATGTAGTGATTGACGCATTCAAGAAGCGTACCAATCGTTTGGCATCTGTTGCCTACCCTGTCATCAAGGATGTATATGAAACGAAAGGTGCTATGTATGAGAACATACTCGTGCCTATCACTGATGGACGTCACATGTTCCAAGTGCGAGTTCCCCTCAAGGAAGCCTATGAAACAGAAGGACATTCTATTCTCGTTGCCTTTGAGAAGGCCATCTTGCTCCACACCATTGATGATGCCTGGAAGGAGAACCTCCGTGCTCTCGATGAACTGAAGCAGTCTGTACAGAACGCTTCTTACGAGCAGAAAGATCCATTGCTCATCTTCAAACTCGAATCTGTGAGTCTTTTTGATTCAATGGTAAACGACATCAACGACAACACCATCTCTGTACTCATGCGCTGTTCTATCCCCATCGCTCAGGAAAGTGATGTGCGTCAAGCTCCAACCCAATCAATGGATGAGCCAAAGCAACACCTCACTGAGTCTCATCAGAAATTCGATGAGCCTTCTGAGACTCAGCGACAGATGCAACAGGCAGCACAGAGCGAGACTCGTCAGCGCCAGCCTATGACTCCAGTTGTGAACGATGGTCCGAAGATTGGCAGAAACGATCCTTGTCCTTGTGGCTCTGGAAAGAAATACAAGAATTGTCACGGAAGGGGCATTTAAAGTCTGATGACTATCTACTTTTTAGAACCAATGATTAAGGGAGAGCGTTTACTTAAAAAATGCTCTCCCTTCTTTTGTTCAACATGAGTTCAGCAGGATTCAGAAGCAGAAACAAATGGACTTGATGGCTGGCTCATCTTTTCAAGCATACTTTCCCCTTTCATTTTTTGTCATAATCCATAGATAATTCCACTGAATTCATTTGCTGTGGAAGAAGAGCTAAGAGATTCAGACAAATTTTGCTCTGTACAATCCTTCCAAGAAAGCGAAAGGCTCTCTACTTTTTTCTTAAAAGCACTCACATCTTCTTTACATCCAACAACTTATACATGCCGGACAACTGCATGCTGACAAGGAGAAAAACGCACTCATGGTTCATGGCTCATCGCACCATTGTTCATTGACCATCGCACCATTGTTCGTTGGCCATTGAAGCATTGTTCGTTGGAACACAAGAAACAATGCCATTATGTGAGATGCCAAATAGAAGGGAAAACTTACCATTCCATCCTCTCACACACATATCCTTTTCACCCCCTCCGCTAATAGTAGAGGAGACGTGTGATAAATTTGTCTAATTCAAACTTTGCATACAAAAAGAAACCGTGCATCAACCTACAAAGGACGGCTGACACACGGCTTTCTTTATTCTGATTTCGTCAATCTCAAGTTAAAACCACTTCACTAAGCACCCTGATGATTGATACAAATACCTTTGAGATACCACTCATAGAGTTTGTGAATACCTTCTTCAATCTCTATGGTATGATGCCATCCAAGACGATGGAGCTTCTCCACACTGGTGAGTTTCTTGAGCGTACCGTCTGGTTTGGTAGCGTCCCAGCGAAGTTCACCCTTGAAGCCAATCTCCTGCATGATTTTTTCTGCCACCTCTTTGATGGAAATCTCTTTGCCTGTACCAACATTGATGTGGCAGTTGCGAATCTCTTTGATACCATCACGATTGACTTTGAAGTCGCTCTTTTCAACCACATCCTTGAAATCCACATTCAAGAGACAGTGGACAGAAGCGTCTGCCATCTCCTCGCTCCACAGGAATTCGCGCATGGGTGCTCCTGTACCCCAAAGCGTGACAGCCTCTGGCGTGATGCCATAGTGACGAAGCACCTGAAGAATGGTATATTCATCGCTCATGGCTGTAGCCATTATGGTTTGAGTGGCCCTTGAGTCTGCATCCTCCTGAGCACCCTGACCGTCAAACATCTTAGGCACTTTCATCGAGACAGGGCGAATACCGAGGTCTTTGCGGACAGCGTCCCAATCACCTTCATTCAAGCACTTGGCCAGATGAATCTTGCGAATCATGGCAGGAAGCACATGAGAGTTTTCAAGATGGAAGTTGTCGTTTGGACCATAAAGGTTGGTTGGCATCACAGCAATATAATTAGTGCCATACTGAAGGTTGAAGGACTCACACATCTTCAGACCAGCAATCTTAGCAATGGCATAAGGCTCGTTGGTATATTCAAGAGGAGATGTGAGAAGACAATCTTCAGGCATTGGCTGGGGCGCTTCACCAGGGTAGATACATGTTGAACCCAAGAAGAGCAACTTCTTCACTCCATGTTTCCAAGCCTCGCCTATCACATTCTGCTGAATCTGCATGTTCTGATAGATGAAGTCTGCACGATACTGAAGGTTCGCCATGATTCCACCCACATGTGCAGCGGCAAGCACCACCGCATCAGGTTGTTCTTCATCGAAGAACTTCTTGACAGCCACAGGGTCGAGCAGGTCAAGTTCTGAATGTGGTTTCGCAACAAGATTCTCATAGCCACGAGCCTTCAAGTTGTTCCAGATGGCAGAGCCAACAAGACCACGATGCCCCGCTACAAATATTTTTGCATTCTTATCTAAAGTCATCTCTTTATTTATTTTACAAGTCCCTTTTCAAGGTATTCAGCCAAGTTGGTGCGCATGACAGAAGCCACATGGTCAGCAGCCACCTTTTCCATATCATGCTTCACCATGATAGACACGAGTTGCTCGAACGACGTGCTCAGCGGATTCCAACCCAGCTTCTCCTTTGCCTTTGTTGGGTCGCCCCAGAGATTTACCACGTCTGTTGGACGATAGAAGTCTGGACTTACCTCAACGAGAGTCTTACCCACAAGGTGTTCTGGACCAGAAACACAAACTCCCTTCTCTTCCATATCCTCACCACTGAACTCAAGTTCGATGCCTGCAGCCTTGAACGCATAGTAAGCAAACTCACGCACAGAATGCTGAACACCTGTAGCAATCACAAAGTCTTCGGGCTTGTCATTCTGGAGGATGAGCCACATACACTCTACATAATCTTTGGCATAACCCCAGTCACGCAGACTTGAGAGATTGCCAAGGTAAAGTTTATCCTGCTTGCCCTGAGCGATGCGAGCAGCAGCGAGCGTGATCTTACGGGTCACGAAGGTCTCACCACGACGCTCACTCTCATGGTTGAAGAGGATGCCTGAGCAGCAGAACATGTTGTAAGCCTCACGATATTCCTTCACAATCCAGAAACCATAGAGTTTTGCAACGGCATAGGGTGAATATGGATGGAACGGAGTGTTCTCATTCTGTGGAACTTCCTCCACCTTGCCATAAAGTTCTGATGTGGAAGCCTGATAGATGCGACACTTGTCTGTTAAGCCACAGAGGCGAACAGCCTCCAACACACGAAGCACACCCACAGCGTCTATATCAGCCGTAAACTCGGGAGAATCAAAACTAACCTGCACATGGCTCTGAGCCGCAAGGTTGTAGATTTCTGTTGGTTGGATCTTGCCAACAACCTGAAGCATTGACATAGAGTCGCCAAGATCGGCATAGTGAAGATGGAAATTGGGTGTTCCTTCCAGATGAGCAATGCGCTCACGATAGTCCACTGAGGAACGGCGGATGGTGCCGTGAACCTCATAGCCTTTAGCCAGAAGAAACTCAGAAAGGTATGAACCGTCCTGACCGGTAATACCTGTGATTAATGCAGCTTTTCTTTCCATAAAGATATTATATACTTTTCTTTTTTCTATTATTATAAATTCACATCGCTGAGCGACACCAGCTTGTTCACAATCGCATAGATGGTGATGCCTGCCGCTGAATGAATGTGGAGTTTGCGAGCGATATTGCGTCGATGAGTAGTAACCGTATTGACAGAGAGAAATAAGGTGTCGGCTATCTCCTTGTTTGAAAGTCCCTTTGCCACACAGGCCACAATCTCTTTCTCACGCTCGGAGAGTGTCTCCTCAGATTTTGTGCTTTGGGACTCTTCTGCCACATCCACCTCTGGCTGGCGAGTCTTGACCTGACGCTCAAGCCTTTTCACAGCAGGCACAAAGATATTATCTTCCACAAGACAATGGATGCTCAAATCCTCTTCAGCCTGATAGATGGATATGATGACCGCATTCAACTTGTCATTGTCCTCTGTCTGAGGATAGTACTGCATGAAGAGGTTCTTCAACTCACCAAGCTTACATTCGATGGCTTCATGATGTCGAGAAATCAAATGTGTGTTCTCTATCTGAACTGTCTCTCCATCCAAGAGCTTCTGCACATAGGTATAGACGGTTGTCTCCTCATATTCCATGTGCTTCCTCACCTCCTCTACATATTCATCATAAAACTTCAAGACCAAAAAGGCTATTTCATTCTTGACAGAACAATCTATGGCATTGAGCAGATGGAAACGAATACTGGAAAAAAGATAATTGAGGAAATAAGCATGTGTCCTTTTTAAGTATTTCAGCACAGATGCAACATTCACACGTTCGACTCTTTGTGGTTTGTTCTCTGCCCCATCTTTCACATAATTGATGATGGCAAGAAAGGTGTCTGTATCAACATTACACTGACGGCACACTGATGCTATGGTCTTTTCCCCGAAACCTAAAGAAAGACCAAATCGACTCATCACCTGTAGCAAGCGATAATCGTTGGCAAGTACGAAACCCAGTTTGTCTGTTGATTGATAATGAGCAGCCATTTTATTAAACATTCTCTTAAAAAATCCCTTGCTTATTTATGTTCATAGACAACTTATATTGAAGGGAATTGATTGAACATCTTCTTATTTGGTACAAAATTAGTGAAAATAAATGAATTCATACTCTAATCATAGACTTTAATTCCGCCAAACACGACAAATACCAATTAATGAGTATTGTTTTGTTTCGGAAAAGACCGTAACTTTGCACCTTGAAAAGAATTAGCGACATCATCAGTCGCATCATATATAATAATAGAAGGATGAAATTATCAGCATTAAAAACAGGTGAGACAGGAGTCATTGTTAGAGTGATGGGGCATGGTGGTTTTCGCAAGCGAATTGTGGAAATGGGCTTCATCAAGGGCAAGACTGTCACAGTATTGCTCAATGCTCCCCTGCACGACCCTGTGAAATATAAAATCATGGACTATGAAGTCAGCTTGCGCAGAGCCGAGGCTGATCTTGTGGAGGTGGTAAGTGAGGAAGAAGCCAAAGCATGGGCAAACAATCATCCTGAACTCAAAGGTATTCCATCCAATGAAGGTGAAGATGCGCTTCATCACTTAGCTCGTGTGAAGGAACATGAACTGACTGTTGTGTTTGTGGGCAATCCCAACAGCGGAAAGACAAGCATGTTCAATATCGCCAGTGGTGCACACGAGCGTGTGGGCAACTATTCGGGTGTGACAGTAGATGCCAAAAGCGGACACTTTGACTTTGAAGGGTATCATTTCAATATCATTGACTTGCCTGGCACATATTCTCTCTCTGCTTACACACCAGAAGAATTGTATGTGCGCAAGTACATCATTGAGCAGCATCCTGATATTATTATTAATGTGGTGGATGCAAGCAATCTGGAGAGAAATCTCTACCTCACCACTCAACTCATTGACATGGATGTGCCCATGATTATGGCCATGAACATGTATGATGAACTAAGAGAAAGTGGCAACAAACTCAACATTCAGCAGTTAGGTGTATTGCTTGGTGTGCCAATAGTCCCCACTGTGGCCAAAACAGGAGAAGGAATCAAAGACCTTTTTCATCTAATCATTGATATGGCAGAAGGTAAACAGACCATTGCTAGACACATACATATCAATCATGGAACTTTGCTTGAAGAACAAATCAACAAAGTAGAGAATCTCATTCGCAAGAATCCAGAGCCTCATCACAACTACTCTGCACGCTTCCTCTCCATCAAGATATTGGAGAATGACAGACAAGTGGAAAGCATCATCAAGAAACTGGACAACCATGAAGAAATCCTTGCAGAAAGAGATGCATGTCAGAAAGCCATCTTGAAAGAGATTGATGAAGACAGTGAGTCTGCCATCACTGATGCTAAATATGGGTTTGTACAAGGGGCTCTAAAGGAAACCTTTGAAAAAACACATAAATACAAACGCTTGATGACCAAACAGATTGATGCGGTGGTGACTCATCAGATCTGGGGCTATCCTATCTTCTTACTGCTCATGTACTTCATGTTCTTCTGCACCTTCAACATAGGTCAATACCCTATGGACTGGATTGATGCCATAGTGGAATGGATGAAGGAATTAGTGACAGAATGGATGCCAGAAGGTCCTCTCAAGGATTTAGTAGTGGATGGCATCATTGGTGGCGTTGGAGGTGTGATTGTCTTCCTTCCCAACATCATGATTCTATATGCGTTCATCTCATGGATGGAAGACAGTGGATACATGGCAAGAGCAGCCTTCATCATGGATAAAATCATGCATCGCATGGGATTGCATGGCAAATCATTTATTCCCATGATTATGGGTTTTGGGTGTAACATCCCTGCCATCATGGCAACAAGAACCATTGAGGATCGAAAGTCACGCCTCATCACCATGCTGATTATCCCGCTCATGTCATGTTCTGCACGACTTCCCGTCTATATCATCATTATCAGTGCATTCTTTGATAGCCATGCAGCACTTGTGCTCTTCAGCCTCTATCTGTTAGGCATTACCTTCAGTGTTTTGATGGCTAAAATCTTTAGCCGTTTCATCGTGAAAGGTGAAAGCAGTCCTTTTGTCATGGAACTGCCACCATATCGAATGCCATCCATGCTCAGTGTGAGCCGTCACACATGGGAGAAAGGCAAGCAATATCTCAAAAAGATGGGTACTACCATCCTTATTGCAAGTATTGCTGTATGGGCATTGAGTTATTTCCCTCATCACCCAGAGATGTCTGAAGAACAACAGATGGAAGCAAGTTACATTGGGCAATTGGGCAAGTTTGTAGAGCCAGTGATTAGACCTTGTGGACTTCAGTGGAAAGAAGGTGTGGCATTAGTGGCAGGAGTGGGAGCAAAAGAGATTGTTGCAAGCACCATGTCCGAACTCTATCATGGTGACATCAAGACAAGCAACCTTTCCACTCTCTCCGCTCTTAGCCTGCTCGTGTTTGTATTGCTCTATTTCCCATGCATCCCAGCATGTATTGGTATTAAGAACGAGTCTGGCAAATGGAAATGGGCTATCTTCTCAGCATTATACACCACGCTACTGGCATGGATTAGTTCTACAGTGATATTCCAAATAGGCAGTTTAATTCTCTAAAGAGAGACAACCGACCTCATTCATCAATCAATAAAAGAAAACAGAAATATGTCATTACAAGAAATCATCGTATATATCATCTTGGCATTCGTTGCCTTTGTACTGGTTCTCTATGCTTATCGCCGGTTGACAGGCAAGAAGAGTGGATGCAACTGTGGTTCTTGTTCTAAGGGATGTGGAACATGCCATTGCCATGACTGTCATGAGTAAAAGCATCTGCAACAATGGTAGAAACATCCTACAATAACACAAGAAAGTATCTATAACAATAGACCTCATAGCACAAGGAAAGCCTGCAAGCAAACTACTTGCAGGCGTTCCTTGCGTATGTGAAGGTATGAAACAATCTGAAAAGACTACCCCTTGCGTGCTTGCTCAAGCAATGCCTTTTGGCTGTCAGATAAAGAGGTGGGAATTGTCACATCAAATACGATGATAAGGTCTTTGGGTGTACCATCACTTTGAGTGCCTCCTTTGCCTTTGAGTCTTACCTTCTTGCCAGGTTGAGTGCCTGGAGCCACTTTCAACTTATACTTGCCATAAGAACTGCTTACAATGAGTTCTCCACCCAACATGGCAGTCCACACATCTATAGAAACGTGGGCCTCCACCTCTTTAGGCTCAGCAGGACGACGGGCGCGGGCACGCCTACCACCGCCCATACCACCAAAGATCTGTTGGAAGAAATCACTCATGCCACCTTCGCCTCCCATATTGAAAGAGAAACCCTCGAAGGGATTACCGCCTCCTCCAGCAGAACCACCAAACTGATCAGCCTGCTTCCAGTTCTCACCATACTGATCGTACTTAGCACGCTTATCTGGGTCGTTCAGCACTTCGTAAGCCTCATTCAACATCTGAAACTTCGCCTTGGCCTTAGCATCGTCAGGATGAAGGTCTGGATGAAACTGCTTAGAACGCTTACGGTATGCAGTTCTGATTTCCTTTTGTGGAGTATCCTTCGGGATACCCATCACTTTATAATAATCTATAAATGCCATAATTTCAATAGTTTTTCACTAAGATAACACAACAAAAAAGATGCCAAAACAGACAGTATGACACAATTATTGATGTAAAGTAAATATTTTTTTGTAACTTTGCAAATAGTATGAGCACACAGACTAAACATCTGAAGATTATTTTCACGACAGACGTACATGGGAATTACTTTCCTTATGACTTCCGTCATGAACACTGGGGAAAAGGAAGTCTCCAGCGTGTTCATGCTTTTGTGGCAAAGATGTTGCAAGACAATCCTTGCAACATGTTGCTCATAGATGGAGGTGACATGTTGCAGGGCGAGCCTACCGCTTATTACTTCAACAACCATTGCAGCAAGTCACGACACCGTGTTGCGGAAATCTGCAACTACATTGGATATGATGTGGCTGTGATAGGCAATCACGACATTGAAATGGGAAGTGGCATCTATGATAAATATGTGAAAGAATGCAGTTTCCCTATTTTAGGAGCAAATGCCATCAATACAAAGACCAACGAGCCCTACTTCCAGCCTTATGAGATTTTCTATCGTCAAGGACTGAAGATTGCTGTGATTGGTTTCATCACTCCAGCTATTCCGCATTGGATTCCCAAAGATATATGGAAAGACATGCGCTTTGAGAACATCCCAGAGAGCGCAGAGAGATGGGTTAAACATGTCAGAGAGGAAGAGCACCCAGACTTTGTGATTGGCTTGATGCACTCTGGCATGGACGACGGTATTGTGACAGATGAGTATAAAGAGAATGCCACTCGTGAGACAGCAGAAAATGTGGAAGGATTTGACTTGATTCTTTATGGCCACGACCATTCCAGCAACATGGAAGAGATAACCACAAAGGGCGGACGCAATGTGCCTTGCATCAATCCTGGTTGCTATGCCTATAATGTGGCAGTGGTGGATGTGGATTTCCGCATCAATGGTCAGGGGAAAGTGACCAGCCATGAGACTCAATGCACACTTAATTATATTGGCACGCTTCACAATCAGCATGCCAACTCCTTCAAGCGTCATTTTGCCTATCCCTTCCACGAGGTGAAACGGTTTGCATCCCAAAAGATTGGCACATTTCTAAATCGTGTGGACGTGACAGATGCCTACTTTGGCTCTTCTGCCTACATTGATCTCATACAGTCACTGCAACTCAAAGTGAGCAGTGCAAACATTTCGTTCACTGCCCCACTCTTCTTTAATGCTGCCATTGAAGAAGGTGACATTCGGGTGAGCAACCTGTTTGACCTCTACCGTTTTGAAGATCATCTCTACACCCTTCAACTGTCAGGTCGGGAAATCAAGAGTTATCTGGAAATGAGTTATGCGTGTTGGACACAACAGATGCACGAGCCTACAGACCAGATGTTGCTCATTTCTCCTATGAAGAACAACCCCTCACGTATGGGGTTCAAGAACTTCATATTCAATTTCGATTCTGCTGCCGGCATTCATTATGAAGTAGATGTGACCAAGCCTGAAGGGAAAAAGATTCGCATCATCAAGATGGACAACGGAGAATCGTTTGATCTTGACAAGAACTATACGGTAGCAATGACTGCCTATCGGGCAAATGGTGGAGGAGAACTACTGACAAAAGGTGCAGGTCTCACCAAAGAGGAAATAGACAAACGCATACTGAAGGTGAGCAAGCACGACATTCGTTATTATCTGCTGGACTACATCAAGGAACTCGGCACTATCAATCCACAACCACTCAACCATTGGCGCTTTGTGCCTGAAGACTGGGCTAAGCAAGCGTCAGACCGCGAGCGAAAGATTCTCTTTGGTGATGCCAAAACCGAAGGGAAATCGAGCGTGGAAGAAATATCTTAACGTGAGTTAGACAAACCCAGACGATGAAGCAGTTAGTTTCGGTGGTTGATGTATCTTTTCAATCATACCTCTCCCCTTTTATTTTTTGCCAAAATCATGGATAATTCAAAGGGTATTTGCCCACAGTGCAGGAAAGAGGAAAAGACTCTGACACGTTTTGTCGCAGGATGACTCTTGCAAGAATGGGAGTGAGGTCATGCCTGCATCCAATAATTCCCATATCTTATTCAAGCACAATGATTTATAGAGACCATAGAGCATCATGCCTGTGAGGTTAAAAACGCACCATTGTTCGTTGGTCATCGCACCATTGTTCATTGACACTTGAAGCATTGTTCGTTGGCCATTGAACAATGGTTCGTTGGAGCATGAAGAACACTTCGGGCGTGAGAGATGAAAAATGGCAGGGGGATCCTGCCATTTTATCTTCACAATCACCTGCTTTTATTTATACCCTCCAACAATTGAGGCTGGACATGGAAAATTTATCAAACCTTGCGTTTTCTTAGGATACAGATTTGCTTTGACAATGTAGCATCGTCAAAACAGCATGTCATATATCCAATATATTCCTCAACACTCCCCACACAAAGAACAGTACGATATAGACCTTGGCAAGTATGGGGCGATGAACCATATTGATAAACACATCTCCACGCTTCAAGTTCTTCAGCACTTCTGCAACGACTAAAACAATTGCATAAGGAATGCTAAAGATGAAAAAGTAGTTGAAAGCCAAGGCTTGAAGAAGTTGTCCATGAAGCATGGCATGCAATGAACGTTGCAAGCCGCATGCAGGACAACTCCATCCCGTCAGGATGTGGAACGGACATTTAGGCACCCATAAAGAAGTGGATGGGTCAATCACTGCGTAAACCACAACACCAACCACTGCCACCATAAAAAGTATGATGAGCGGAAGCCATTGAGCATGTTTCGTTTCTTTCATCAATGAAGCACGGATGATGATTGATGAGAGAACTTAATAGTTTGCAGAAGTAAAGACACCTGCAGCCAACAGAATGAAATAGAAAACAATGATTACGATAGAGGCTACTGCACCCACAATAGACCAAGTCCTTGCTGCACGTGCTCGGTCGCAAGCCCCTTCATAGTTACCTGCTGCATAAAGTTTATCAACATCATTGGCACAGATAATGGCATAGATACCCACTGGAATACAGCACAAGACGGTACAAAGGACAGCCCATATCATATTGTTGTCGGGCTTTGGAGGCATGTTCATGCCACTTTGATTAGAACCCACATTTGGTGCTGAGGCTGGATTCGCCTGAGCAGCAGGGGCAACATATTCACTTCTGTTATAGTTGTTTCCTGCAGGCGAAAGAGGTTGAGCCGCAGGTTGAGGATTGCATGGCGGTGGTGGTACCGATGCTGGAAAACCTTGAGGGGGAAAGAGTCCTTGCAGTTCAGCCACGCTACCAGCAGGAGCCCACTGTTCCATACCTTGAGTCCACACCAATGTCTGTGGAGTAACACCATTTGCCACCAACTGGCTTCCCTCTATAGGACCACGTTGTTCATTGTTGGAGGTCAGATAATAATAAAATCCCATAATTCAAGTAATATATATGTGTGAATAAAGTAATTGCAAATGTAAACAAAAAAGATGAATCATCCATAAATAATTCATCTTTTTTTGATATTATCAACTAATTCATGTGAGTTCGATGGATTCACATTCACATAATATATTAATCGCACAGAAAAAGCAAGTGGACTTCTGTGGCAGAATGTCCCTCAGCAATCATCTCAACTTTCCCGTTGCTTTCATGAGACTGACATAAGCCAACTGCCTTTGACAACGTGCGTTCACAAGGTTTGCGTAACACTTTTGCCACATGGCTTGTGTCTCAAGGTAATCAGAGAGTGTCTCAAAGCCTACCTCATATTGTTGCTTGGACAAACGCATATTCTCAGCCGCTTGTTCCAGCGACAACTGGCATAACTGTAGTTCTGACAATGATTCCTCATAGATGTTTTGGCATTGCGACAACTCCAGTCTCATCTGCTCATTGAGATCTTCCTGCTCAAGTTGAGCAATCTGGTAGGCAGCCTTAGCCGAACGAGTCTTATTGACAGCATCGCCAAAGATGCTGATAGGCACTTTCACCGCTACTCCCACCGATGCAGCACCATTATCAATCAGTTTCTTGCCAGCCAATTCTCCTCCATTCGTGTAGGTGTAGGTTGCACCCACAGCCACAGTGGGCAGATAATCGCTCTTTGTAAGCCTGATTTTCTGTCGAGCCAGTTCTGTTTTCTTTTCGAGCAGAGCATATTCTGGACGTTCCTCTATTGAAGAACTCCTTCCAAGGATGATCGTTGAGTCATTAGATGAACCCAACAGAGATGAGGTAGCAGTTTGGTCATCACCAAAATCTATCTGGCTATCGAGAGGCATGCCGATGACATGACAGAGGTTCATACATGCCAACCGATAGGCATTATCTGCCTTCTGAATGGAAAGTTCAGCTTCATTCAACTTGACCTGCACCTTCATCATGTCGTTTCGAGTGCTCATGCCGTGACGAAAAGCACCATCCACATTCTTCTTCAATTCTGTAAGCAAACTCTTATAACTGCGAGCCACATCGCCCAATTCCTTTGCCTTGATAGTCAGGTGATATGCCTCATGTGTCTTCACGATCACTTCTGATTCACTCAAACGAATATTCTCCTGAGCCATCGCCACACCAATCTTTGACATATTGTAGGCTGTAGTAACCTTACCACCCGTATAAATAGGCTCGGTTATTGACACGCCACCCAAAAACATGTTCTTCAGTTTCCACTCCATTGTTTGAGAAGGAAAGTCTGCATACTGATTGAGCGTGTAAGTTCCATCAGCATTAGGAGTGACATTGGGCACAAACTGACCTGAAGAAGGCACATAACTGTAAATGGGCAAATGACCACCTTGTATGGTGAAGTTCCCTTTGGCAGTAGAAAAGAAGTCAAGAGCCATCAAGTTCATTTTGGGATAGAAGTTTGCCTTGTACGACTTCATGTCAAACTGAGCCTGATCCACCTTCAACTTAGCAGAGGAGAGCGAACGATTGTGTTCCAGCGCACGCTCCACACAGGCATCAAGCGACAACGACTGAGCCGTAGCATGGGTGTAACACAAAAGTGCTAAAAGTGATATATAAATATGTGACTTAACCATGGATTCAAAAATTATAGTTTCAAACAAAAACAGTGATACATTTATTTGATTTTGAAGAATATCGCATATAGCACAGGAATGAAGATCAAGGTAATGAGTGTACCCATGAAAAGCCCACCCATGATGGTGACTGCCAAAGAGCCAAACATGGCATCAGGCACAAGAGGTATCATGCCTAAGATAGTGGTGAGGCTCGCCATCATCACAGGGCGAAGACGTGACTTGGAACTTTGAATGAGAGCAGTCCTCGGCTCAATCCCCTGAGATATTTCAAGCGTGATTTCATCCATCAATACTATTCCATTCTTTATCATCATGCCTATCAAACCCAACACACCAACAATAGCCACGAAACCGAAGGGCTTTCCTGTCATCATCACAACAGGAATCACACCTATGATGACTAATGGGATGCAACAGAAGATGATGGCTGGTTTCTTATAGTCCTTAAAGAGCATGATCAAGATGAGAATCATGATGACAATACAGATAGGGAATCCATTGAAGAGATACTTCATTGACTGGTCGGAGGCTTTCTTCTCACCTTCCCAACTCAGTGTGTATCCTTCTGGCAACTGAATCTTCTCTATCTCTTCTGCAATGGACTGACGAGCTGCTTCTGTTCCCACTCCAGGACAAGGAGAACACTGCAAGCGTTGGCTTCTCTGACCATTGAAACGCACCACCACAGGTTCTTCCCATTTGATGTCAATACCCTTCGACACCTGCTTGAGAGGGGTGGTACGAATAAGACTTTCTATCACATTCTCACGAGTAACAGCACCTGTCATCAATTTCTGAATGGTAGAGCGGTTCAAGTACGGACCAATATTGGGCATCGTGCCAAACACACGAGCATTCAGAAGATTCTCCACATTGTCGCCATTCTCGTCTGTGCATTTCACATAAATGCTTTCAGCATTAATACCATTGTAGAAAGTACCAATAGGCACACCACCTGTATATGCCATCATGGATAGTGCCACATCACTACGAGACAACCCACTTGTGCGTGCAGAAGCCTGATCATAGTCAATGCTCAACACAGGAACACGAGGTTCCCAATCTGACGTGGCAAGATACACCTTATTAGAAGCATCCACAATGGCACGAGTAGAATCCACCAACTGATGAAGAACGGCAGGGTCAGGTCCACTGAAACATGCCTCAATAGGATATTTCTTAAACATCAGATTATATCTCTTGAACTTCACATAAGCATCTGGATACAGATCACTTATTTCTTTTTGCAGAGAGTCTATATGTTCCACCAGAGCCGAAGGAGATGTGAAATCTATGATGAGTTCACCATACGCCAACGAAGGAGTAGCCACTGAACGAACAAGATTGTAGCGTGAGGGTGTACCACCAACAGCAGAGGTCACTTGAGTGATGTAGTCTCGCTTCATCAATAACTCACGGATTTCCTTCAGGTCTTTTGCTGTCTGAGTGGAGTTGTAGCCCTCTGGCAACTTATACTCCATATATAGTTGGTCATACTCCATATCAGGAAAGAATGCCTGATTCACAAACTTATAGCACAAGCCACTGATTGCCAAAAGCGCAATTGCTCCAGTCACCACTGTCTTGCGGTGCTTCATTCCAAAGCTAAGCACCTTTTCCAACACATCATAAGATTTACCTTTATAAAGTTCTGCCTCACTTTCTGACTGCTCCTTAGACAGCGCAACCTTCTTAAACATCTGGTTGCTCACCACAGGCACATGCACCAAGGCAAGTATCCAACTGAGCAGGAGGCTCACCGCAATCACAATGAAGAGGTCACGCACATATACGCCTGCGGTGTCTGGACTCATGAAGATAGGAAGAAAGGCAAGAATGGCTATCAAGGTAGCGCCAAGAAGAGGCATTGCGGTCTTTTGCCCAATAGATGTGAGTGCTTCCATTCTTGGTTTCCCCTGCTTCATGTCCACCAAGATGCCATCAACAATCACAATGGCATTATCCACCAGCATGCCCATGGCCAAAATAAAGCTTGCCAACGACACACGCTGGAGTGTGCCATCAAATCCTTTCAGCACTAAGAACGATCCAAACACTATCACCACAAGACTGCCACCAATAATGCATCCACTTCTCCAGCCCATGAAAAAGACCAATAGAAGCACCACAATAGCAACAGACTCCAATAGATTGATAAGGAATGTATTAAGAGCCGAACTCACACGCTCTGGTTGGAAGAAAACCTTATGGCATTCCATGCCTGCAGGAAAACGATTCTCCAACTGAGCAATAGTCTCTTCCACCCTTTTGCCAACCTTGAGAATATCGTGATCAGACAAACAGGCTATGCTGATACCCAAAGCACGCTCACCATTATATGACATCTGATTGCGTGTTGTGGCTTCATAAGTCTTGGTCACAGTGGCAATATCCTTAATGCGCAACTGATCATCATCATGACCCTGAATGAGCATATTGGAAATATCATCCACATTATTAAACTTATCACTCACATCCACCCGAATGCGTCTGTCACCATTGTCATAGTAGCCTGCATAACTTGTCTTGTTCTGATTGTTAAGCGTCATGATGACCTCTGTAGGCAACACACCCATATTGGCCATCTTGTCCTCACGAAGCTCGATATTGATACATTGACTCCTCTCACCATAAATCTCCACTCGGCTCACACCCTCTATCTCACCCACATTGCGCTTGATGAGTTCGGCATAGTCATTCAATTCCTTATCATTCAGACCGTCACCTGTCAGCGCATAAAACATACCATACACATCACCAAAATCATCTCTCACCTGTGATGCCGATGCTCCTTGTGGCAATCTTCCCTGAACATTCGCCACCTTTCTTCGCAAAATATCCCACTGCTGCTCCACTGCATCATCAGGCACAGTAGTCTGAAGTTCCACCGTGATGAGACTCAAGTCAGCATAACTTGATGACTGAATGTTGTTAATAGTGGACATCTCTCGGATGCTTTTCTCCAGAGGATCGGTAATCTGCAACTCCACCTCATGGGCTGAAGCACCTGGATAAGTGGTAATCACCATTGCCTGTTTCACCTTGATGGCAGGATCTTCCAGTTTTGACATCTCACCATACGACAAGATACCACCCACCACCAGTATCACCACCAGAAAGTTTATCAGCTTACTGTTATCCAAAGCCCATTTGCTAAAATTCATCATCTTTGTAAAAAACTATATTCTTATCGTTTATCTATTATAAAACACAGGGATGATGCTATAGCAAACCACCCACATTAGATGCAGACGGCTTCTGGAGAACCCTCACCTTTTGACCATCCTTCACATGATGTGCACCGGCAGCAACCACCCTCTCACCAGACTTAAGACCGTTGTCCACCTCCATCGCACCATCTCTCTCCACTCTTGCCACATTCACATTGCGAAGTTTCACCACTCCTGCTTTCTCGTCATATACAAACACCTGAGTCTTGCCATTCGTATCAATCACAGCCGATGATGGAACATGAACCTTGCCCGCAGCATCCTTATTTGACACCTCGGCATACACAATAGTTGTCATGCCTGGAGTAATCTTCTTATGATCCACTGCATCCATGAACTTCAGACGCACATTATATAATTGAGAAGTATTGGCCTCCTGACTCATGCGCACCAAAGAAAGAGGAAACTCCTTGTCTCCTGTCACATCAAACTGACATTTGAAACTTGTGAATTTATCTATATTGGCATAATCCGTTGCACTGATCTGAATCTGCACCTCAATGCCATCACGTCCAAACACACTCACCACAGGCATCCCTGCAGACACGGTTTCTCCACTTTCATGAAACTTGGTCTGGACATAACCACTTATATTACTTCTCAGTTGTGTGTCAGCCAGCTGATTCCGATGATTAGCCAACTTCTGAGTGATTTGCTGCAATCCATACCGAGCCTTATCATAATTGCTGGCAGTAGTGTTGCCCTCCTGATAGAGCGCCATCACTCGTTCGGCATCTGCTTTCACCTGCTGATATTCTGCTTGAGTTGCTGCCAACTGCACTTGGTAGTCACGGCTATCCATCATTGCCACCACCTGACCTTGACGTACATAGTCGCCTTCTTTCACCAACACACGCTGAATCTGACCTGCCACACGAAATGCCAGATTCACTTCCTCTGCCGATTTTGTCTTGCCGGTGAATGTGGTCGCACCCAACTCATTCAGTCCCTTGACTGTTTCCAGAACTACCATTGGAGCATCATCCTGCGAGCCTTCTTTTTTGCCACAAGAAGCAAGACCCAACGCAAAGACAAGCATGGAAATAAGATAAAAATTCTTTTTCATAGATTCATACATTTTATTTGTTTGCAAAGTTATTACATTATTTTGGAACTTGAATAGTGTAAAATCAAGCATTATTGTTCATTTCGTATGTTTTGTTTAAAAATATTTGCTCAATAAGTTGGTGGATTAATTGGAAAGTATTTATTTTGTGATAAAATCAAATACAATGATTGAAGAAAAAGTAACCATATTCGAATTAAAGGGAGGGGAAGTAAACATTCTCAACGCAGAAAGCGAGAGCGTGAAACTCACCAAGACAGGTATCTTCATCTGCAAAGAAGGCGAGGTGGATCTAACCATTGACAGCGTGGAGTACCACTTGAGAAGAAACTCCATCATCGTGTATTTCTCTTATAGTGACCTGCACATTCTTCGCCACACTCCCAATCTCCGTGGCACATTGGTAGGAGCCAATCTTGAAATCATCCAGCCAATGCTATACAATGTGACCAATTTCAATGCTCTGTTCATCATCAAGCAAGTGCCACATCAGAGCATATCCGATGCACAATACAAGGCACTCTACCAATACATCTACCTACTTCAAGAAGTGATCAAGAAAGAGAAACTTGAAGAGGACGAAGAAGTGGACATCAAACATACTCGTCCAATGATCGAGATTGCGCATAAGCAAGCAGAACTCCTCAGTTATGCACTGATGCTCGAAGTCCTGCAGTGCTACACGAATGTAGTTCCCCATAATGAGCCTTTCTCCCGCAAAGATGAAGTGCTCCAGAAATTCGTGTCCATGCTCTACCGCAAATACCGCACGGAACATGATGTGGCATACTATGCCGACCAACAGTTCCTCACCGTTCGGTATTTCAGCACGATCATCAGGGAACGCTCTGGTAAGTCCCCCATCAAATGGATTACCACCGCACTTCTGGTGGAAGCCCGGGACTTGCTTAAGAATACCAACATGAGCATCAAAGAGATTTCCGACTTTCTTTGCTTCCCTAATCAAAGCTATTTTGGCAAATGGTTCAAAAACCTCACATCCATCTCTCCTCTTGATTTCCGCAAAGGAAAATCTGAAGGTATCAGCACTGATACATCATTTGCTGATGTCATCAAACGAGGCATCAACTATGTCAAAAACAACGGAATCAGTTAAAATCAAAACACTAAGTTCAACCAAACAGATTAAATTCATCAACTCATCAACATGAAAAAGATACTTTCTCTCATCC
The DNA here is from genome assembly GCA_012729225.1 of Bacteroidales bacterium. Lineage (GTDB taxonomy): Bacteria > Bacteroidota > Bacteroidia > Bacteroidales > Bacteroidaceae > Minthosoma. The sequence goes on from JAAYDO010000126.1 coordinate 32,960, forward strand.
TCATCATCACATGTGCCACTCTCACATTGACTTCATGCAGCGACGATGGCTCCAAAGCCACCTGCACCTACTATGTGGCAACCACTGCCGTGGAACACTCTGATGACCAAAACAAGCAGTATGAGGAACTCATCCTGTCCAACATCATCCAACACGGACTTTCCTCCTATACATTTACCGAATCAGCCGAGTCAAGCGACGGTCGCCAGCAGATTGCCATCATGCTCTGCAACGAACAGGCGGTAAAGACCTTTTCCTCCAGAACACCAACCAACATGGACTTATCCACCGTTCAGCAGGAAATCTTTAATGCCAATCCACAGTTCTTTGCCGAAGCGGGCATCACCTCTATCGAAGACTTCCAACTCCATCCCTACACCATTCATCTTACACTCCTGAATGAAATTGATAGGCAAACACCTATCAGTGAAATCACCATCTTCGTAAAATAGCGTGAGTTCGACGAGTTTGGAAGATGAAGCAGTCGGTCTCGACTGTTAGCACATCTTTCCAATCATTCTCCTTTCATTTTTTTGTCAAAAATCATGGATGGTTCAATGGTCGTTTGACTTGAATGGAAGAAAGGCAAAGCGATTCTGACAGATTTTGTCGCTGGGCAACTCTTCCAAGAGAATGAAAGACATTCCACTGTATTCTATAAATCAGCATATCTTCTTTATA
>JAAYDO010000141.1 GCA_012729225.1 Bacteroidales bacterium
AGCTGCAGCGCACCCCGTGGTTGGGAAACATGATTTTATCCCCAAGCCTATTTCGGTGGATGCGCTTCTGAAAAGAGTTAAGGAATTTTTCAAGCGTGAAACCTGACCTGAATTCTTCTGAAGCGCGTTTTTCCGTAGAACTAGTCAGTGCCGCTGCGAAGCTTGCCTCTCGCGTAAGGGATGAAAATTCCTACGCGTCCCATGACAAAGGAGATCACACTCCCGTTACGATTGCTGACATGGGGATTCAAGCTCTCGCAGGATCCATGCTGACGAGGTATTTTCCTGATGGTCAGCTCGTGGCCGAAGAAAATGCCGATGAGTTAAGAAAGGTTTCAGGAGCTTCAAGATTAGAGGCGATCTCCCGTTATGTTCAGCGATTTACATTCGATGCGACTCCTGAGAAAATTTGCGATTGGATCGACCGCGGTAGGGGTTTCCCTCAGGGGACATTCTGGACGCTGGATCCCATAGACGGAACCAGGGGGTATCTCAACGGCAGGCAGTACGCGACCGCTCTTGCCCTTATTCGAAGGGGAGGAGTTGCGCTTGCGGCGGTCGGTTGCCCCGAACTTGAGTTACCCGGTTATCCAATGCTGGGAAAAGGGGTGATGCTTTTTGCCGAAAAAGGGAAAGGCTGCTGGGCGGCGTCTTTTGATAAAGAGAACTGGGTGAAATTGAGTGTTTCTCAATGCTCCGAGATCCGTAATGCGAGTATTCTGGATTCTTACGATCCCGATCACAAGAACAACGAAAAAAACGACTGGATCCGGAATGAACTGGGGATTGAAAAAAAGCCGATCCCTCTGGACAGCCAGGCCAAGCATGTGGTCCTCGCAGCGGGTTGCGCGGAGATTTTTTTCAGAACCTTACCCCAACGTAACCCCGGCTATCGTGAGAAAATCTGGGATGTTGCTCCCGGAGCTTTTGTGATCGAAGAAGCCGGAGGCCGGGTAACGGACCTGAACGGTCAGCCCATTGACTATGGCACCGGAGAAGTTCTTAAGAACAATATTGGTATTTTGGCGACGAACGGCCTCCTTCACAGTGAGGTGCTGAGGGCGACCCAAAAAACCGTTGCGGGTTTATCCTGAGGAGGCAAATATCATGAGACATATCCCTAATTCCAGGTGGATGAAATTGGCCCTTTTCTCGGCGCAACGAGGCATCAAAAGGTCTGCCGGTGGTCCGTTCGGGGCAGTCATTGTTTATAAAGGTCGCGCGCTTTCCGTGGCCCATAACACCGTTCTCAAAAAAAATGACCCAACGTGCCATGCGGAGATTAACGCGATCCGTGAGGCTTCCCGCAAGTTAAAGACGTTTGACTTGAGGCATTGTGTGATTTACTCCACAACGGAACCGTGTCCGATGTGTTTTGCCGCGATTCACTGGGCCAGGATCCCCCTTGTTGTTTACGGGACGGGAATTCGCGATGTTGCCCGAAGAGGATTTAATGAACTTTTTATTTCTAATCAACGCATGAAGCAAATTGGGAAAAGCAAAGTTCGCGTCAAACCGGATTTCATGAAAGAGGAATGTCTTCGGCTTCTCGAAGGCTGGGATCAAAAAGCCGGTAAAAAAACTTACTGATTTTACCGATACCACTGTGAGCGGTCGATTATGCGAAGCATTTGTCGAAGTTCGTGTCTCTGAGGCTGTGAAAAATTTGAAATGGATGGTTGCAAGCAGAGTTCAAAAACATGATGAAGATAATAGAAAAAATTAAAAAAAGCCAACCAATCCGCCGATGGCAACGGCTGAAAGCGGTTTTCAAGGACTTTGCTTTTAAGCCCACAGTGTTTATTGTGCCCGCGGGTCTGGGTCTCGTTGCTTCCATACTGGACGTGGCCAGCATTTCACTTTTGATACCAACGGTCAAAGGCGTGATAGAGCGGAACTTCATTTTTTGCCGCGATATTTTTTTTCTTGGTCAGATTATCGAGATATTTTCTAACGTGCTTTCTCCTTTTTTTGAGAATCGGAATTCTAGGACGTTTGTGATCCTTATCGTTCTTATTTTTCTGACAGTGCTGCTTAAGAATATTACCCTTTATTTTTCTCGAATTATGACTCTTATCGGGTCCGGAAGTTTTCGAACGACCTGCGGCAACGTATTTATGAGAAGTATTTATCTTTCGGTAAGGCGTTTTTCGATCAAAATAGCTCAGGCCAGCTTCACCAGATTCTAGTTGCGTATACCAATCAGATAGCAGTTGAAGTCCAGGTTTTATCAATGGGTTTTCTATATGTTTTTTCGATCCTGGGTTATCTGGTGGCGATGTTTTATGTTTCCTGGCAATTGAGCCTTTTTGCTCTCCCGGTTTTTCCTTTAGCAGTTCTGTTTGCGCAGTGGATTATTCGAAAAATTCAAAAGACTTCCACGGAGTTCGCCACGGCATTTTCTTCGATGGGAAAGAAGATAGCGAATGCGCTGAGTTGTATTGCCCTCATTAAAGCTAATAGTACTGAAGAAAGGGAAAGAAAATGGTTTCAGTTTGTGAGCGATCGTATTATGAGGCTCCAGTGGAGCATTGATCGCAAACAGGTTTTTGTACAACCAGCCCAGGAAACCATCATGATGACCATGGTTTTACTTATG
>JAAYDO010000190.1 GCA_012729225.1 Bacteroidales bacterium
ATCTCCAAGATCAAACGAATGCCATTGTTGATACATATAAGATGCGTAATGAGCATATAAGTCAGCAATCTCTCTGTTTGGAAGGTCATCAGAGATGATGTCATCGAATACATACTTAGCCAGTTGTTTTGTTATTTTAGAAGAGTAAATGTATCCGTTATAGCCATTCGCCATTAGCTTCAGTATCGAACCCAGATGATCCCTGTGCGCATGCGTTATGAGAACCAGATCAAGATTTCCGAGACCATTTATAGTCTTATCAATTCTTGAAATCAAGTTATTTGGAAACGGCCTCTCTTGGAAGCCTAAACCTACATCAACAAGTATTCTAGCGTTGCCGACCTCAAAGAGAGAGCAGCTCTCACCTATACTATTGGCACCGCCTATTGGAATGAATGAAAACTCCTTCATGACACCTCCCTTTGTTTTTACCAGCATTTTCCCTTGCTTCTTGGCTTTGAAATCTCCAGATAGTGTTATCCAACAATCTAGGTGTCATGTTTGGAAATGAGTCTCTGAGTAATTCACAGACTGACCGGACTATTTTGTATGCCAGATCAGGAGTTATACTTTTACAGCCAGTAGCGGATTCAAGGAACCTTAAGATCATTCTGTCGGGTTTCACGAAGTCATCGGAACCGATAAGCATATAGAAGTATCTCAGGGATACTCCACTTCTTTGCCCCGGGATGTTGAGTATCGAGTTTTCAAACTCTTCATTATCCACCAAAGAGATCACATTCTTCAAATACTCAACCTTCTGAGCCCTCACAGCTCCAGAGAACCTTCTGACCGCTTCAGCTTTCAGTATTCCGTTGACTGTTGAGGTTCGTTGCTGGTTTCCGAACACTTCTGCTGCCATTCTTTGTGGTGAATACGTGTGATAAAGCGAAAGGAAATGAGAAACAGAGAACGATTCAGAAGTGCTTTCTGTGCCCAGAAATTTGCAGAATCTGTCTACTGTGTTTCTTGTAGAAATGTAACTCACGCCTATTGAGAAAACGGTATCGATTATACATAAAGGCAGATAAGGTACAATAAGTTGCGCAAATTTGAATAAAGAGAAAGACACGGTTTGCAGACTCTGTTAGAATGAAGTTGCGACACACCATTCTGAAAGGAGAAAGCAAACCATGTCCGAGAAGATTGTACAGCTTAACGAGGAAGTAATCAAGGGGCAGATCAAAGAATTGGTACGCGGCAGCGTCGAAGAAACGCTCAACGAGCTGCTGGAAAAGGAAGCAGATCAACTGACACAGGCTGCCCGCTATGAGCGAAGCGAGGCCCGCCAGGGCTACCGCAGCGGTCACTATGACCGGAATCTCACGACGACCAGCGGTGACGTTACGCTTCACATGCCGCGGCTGAAAGGCGTGGCATTCGAGACCGCCATCATTGAGCGTTACCGGCGCAGAGAAAGCAGCGTGGAAGAAGCGCTCATTGAGATGTATCTCGCCGGTGTTTCCGTACGCCGCGTGGAGGACATTACCGAAGCCCTTTGGGGCAGCAAGGTGTCTCCGTCCACGATCAGCGAACTGAACAAGAAAGCATATGTCCATATTGAGGACTGGCGGAACCGTCCGCTGCAGGGCGGCAGATACCCGTATGTATACGTGGATGGCATTTATCTGCGCCGGAATTGGGGCGGAGAATGCGAAAATGTCTCGGTTTTGGTCGCGATCGCCGTCAATGAGGATGGTTACCGGGAAGTTCTCGGTGCCGCTGAGGGAATGAAAGAGGACAAGGCCAGTTGGGTCAGCTTCTTCCAGTGGCTGAAAGGCCGAGGCCTCGACGGCGTGAAGCTCATCGTTGGGGACAAGTGCCTGGGGATGCTGGAGGCGGCGGGAGAAGTCTTTCCGGACGCCAAATACCAGCGCTGTATCGTCCATTTCTACCGGAATGTATTCAGCGTCGTTCCGAAGTCCAAGGTAAAGCAGGTCGCCAAGATGCTCAAGGCGATCCACGCCCAGGAGAGTAAGAAGGCGTCGCGGGAAAAAGCCAAAGCCATCGTTGCGGAACTGAAAGCCATGAAGCTGCCGGAAGCCGCCAAAAAGATAGCGGAAGGGATTGAGGAAACGCTGACCTACTGTGACTTTCCGTCGGAGCATTGGACGCGGATTCGGACGAACAACGTCATTGAACGGCTGAACCGGGAGATCCGGCGGCGGACACGGGTGGTCGGCTGCTTTCCGGACGGAAACTCGGCTCTGATGCTCGTGTGCGCCCGGCTGCGGCATGTAGCCGGAACACAGTGGGGCAACAAGAAGTACATGAACATGAAGCACTTGGAGGCGATGGACACCGCCTCCCTTGCCGGCTGACTTCGTTCGCCGGAGCTGCAAACTGAATTTGCGCAATTATCTTGACACTACC
>JAAYDO010000152.1 GCA_012729225.1 Bacteroidales bacterium
CCAAATACCGATAAAAGACTTGTCTTCTTTGGCAACCTCGATATTGGAATTGCCTGTGGTGACAGCCACACGTACCATCTCATAAGTGAAAGGATTTCCCTTGCTGAGATTGACGAGCATTTCCTTGTATTTCGGAACGATTTCCTCGCGCCACATCTTCTGCTCCTTATAGTTTTCTGATGAACTCTTGGTAGCAGTACAGATGTCAGAAAATCGTTTCTCGGAATAGGAACCTCCGACTTGATGATAGAAGAACTTGCGGTCAATCGTGAATCGAATGGCCAGAGGGTACTCACTCACATTCTTGCGATTGGTGCGAGTGTCAAGAACTAAAGAAGCGTTGCAATTACGCTCTTTAATGACTGGTAATGATTTTGTTAATTTCATGACTGAAATGGTTTTAATGAATTAAACATGTTTGTTCTCACGCATGCAACCATTTCAGTACACATATATATACAAAAACAGCTGCGTTTGACCATTGCCGAAGCAATAATCAAATGCAGCTGTGCAATCTTGGCATCTTCTGTCGCTGTATGGGAACCGGGCTTATGCTAATCGGTCTCACCCCCTGAAGAGCCTCTTGTGTGGAGTTGGATAGAGTATCTTCCGACTAATACTCCCTCCGCACGATGATCCATCGGAATGTTTTCGTTAAGCCAAATGATCAAAGCCAAACTTGTTTGAGCTTTGACATGGCGAGAAAACAAAGGATATAATCCAATGGTTTTTACCAGTCCACGTTCTGGTGAGCAGACTCACTTTGACTTCGTCTTATTCCCTCACGACTCGACATAATTGATGCAAGCATCATTCTGTTCTCGCTGCTCTGTCATTTCCTGTCAGAAACAAGAAGAGCAACATTTCGTTCATGGCCCGCCCAAATGCTAAAGCGTTGCAAAGGTACATCTTTTTCCCTAACGGAACGTAATAGTCTGGCAAAAAATAGAGTATCTTTGAGCATCTTTAACTATCATACTTGGATAGAGTATGAAATTCATACTCGAAAGATTAGATGCTACCTTCATTTTTGCAATGAGTCTAACAGGTTAGATGCTATCTCAGGATTTCGGAATCGAATAAGATTATCTTCAAGGGATCGATATCCAAGGATATTGACACTGCCGTACCAGATGGTACTTTTGTCAATAATGGCAGCATGAAGGGAAAGATGCTCATTGTAGATGACAGATATTCCCTGATGCTGCAAGCGCAAGGTATCATCATTCTCTTCTTTTGTGTGCAATACTATTTCAATGCCATTTGCTATTAAATCAGCAAGACGGTCTGCTATCTGTGAGTGTCGTCCTGTTTTTACTTTAGGACATGAGAGAACAACAGATTGCTTGGCCTTTGATAAGTCGGAGATAAAAGGCGATTCAAAGTCCTGACCGTCGTAAATCACATCGGTAATAGGGAATAGACTGTCAAATGCCTCATTGTTGCGGATTCTATACCCGATAGAAGCGTAACCTTTCAACCGCTTGCGATACATGGACTCGCATATAGGAACACGGATGTCAATGTAATCATAAATCTGGACATCTTGCTTACCTTCAAACTCTCGATGCAAACGTCCAGCATATTGGGCAATGATACCTTTCCATGCTACTGGAGATACGAGGAACAGCGTGTCAAGCCTTGCATAGTCAAAGCCCTCACCAACATATTTTCCTGTAGCCACAATAACAAGCTGCTCTGATGGTGGAATCGACTGTAGATGTTCCATCTTCTGTCGTTTCTCCTTTGTCCTTTCAGAGCCAATGAGAGTGATGACATTCGAACAATGAGGCTTAAGCAGTTCTGCCAATGTCGCCACATGGGAAGTTCGATTAGTGAGGATAATTGGGGAACGCCCTTCTTTCAGGACTTTAACAACATCCTTGACGATAAATATGTTTCGATATTCATCCTCTGCCAGTTGTTCGGCGACTTTTGTATACGAGAGATCGCTACCAGCAATGGGTCTGAATGGTGTAAAACGAGGTACCAGCAAACGCTCGAAAGTCTGGCTTAGCATCTGACTCTTTGCATCTGCGCTGTATCTTATTGGACCACACTGCATGAAAATGATGGGCTGGTGTCCATCTTTACGAATGGGTGTCGCAGTCAAGCCATATACATAACGTGCATTAACGGCTTTAAGTATCTGTTCAAAGTTTACAGCTGAGACGTGGTGGCACTCGTCGGCAATCACCATGCCATATTCCTTGACGAAAGGCTTTACATCATTGTCAGATATGCAAGACTGCATTAAAGCAATGTCAATGATGCCATGAAGTTTTTTACCAGTTGATGATAAGGTGCCAATGGGCGAAAGTGGTTTTCTTCGTTTGCGCTTGACCTCGTTCTCCTCAGGGATTGTGTCAATCGTCAAGAACTGCTCCAATGCCTTTACCCATTGGTCAAGTAAGGCTTTTGTGTGAACAAGTACCAGCGTGTTTACTCTATGTTTTGCTATCAATCCTATTGCAGTCACAGTCTTACCAAATGCCGTTGTTGCAGAGAGTACACCATTATTATTGGATGCCAATACATTGACTGCCTTCTGCTGATCGTCCCTTAACACACCATTGAACTGAACGGAAATCGGTTTGCCATGATTGCATTTGTCTTCAATTCGATAAGGAACGTCCTTTTCTCTTAACAATGCAATGACTGCATCCTCACATCCACGAGGTAAAGCGAGGTATTCATCGTCTATGTCTGCACAGGAAATGATGCGAGGCGTTTGATAGGTTGACAGTCTCAATGCCTGTTTGCTGTAGAACTCCGGATTACGGAATGAGGCTATTCGTTTGAGATGGTTGAGGACTTTCGATGAAAGCTGGTTCAACGGAATATAGAGCATGTTTGACCGTATGATGATGACCTCTGACGAGAAATCGCTCCTTCCTATCTCTTTCGGCATTGGTGTCTCCCATGGCTTACTCTCACTAGTCTTTGAAAGTTCACCAAGAGGATGTATGTTGGCAGTCTTTTTCAAAATATCCTCCAGTAACTGCTCAGAGAGTTTACCAACATTCAACAGAAACTCCCATTGGTCAGGGTATGGTTCAAAATTCTCATCTACGAACACGCTATTGCCATGTTTCCTGGCATTTCCCTGTAACGGCAGAGCAACTAAATTGCCCAGTCCTCCTTCAGGCATCGTGTCTTGGTTAGGAAAGAAACGGTCGTATGATTTGAAACCAATTTTCCCGTTCCTATTCATCGCCTCCGTAAGTATTGCATTGCCAAGCCTCCGTGCTTTGACAGCCAGCACAGGAACTTCAAAGAAAATCCATACATGGGCACCATTGCCTGAACGGGAACGCTCTACAGAACAAGGAATGTTCCAACTCATACAGACATCAACAAATGCCAGCACATCATTTTGATAGCCATGTTCGCAGTTCTTGTCATCAAAATCCGTACATAGGAGGTGACAAGTGTTGTCTTCATTAAGAACATAAAGACCAATTACATCCCTGCCATCGACATCTTTACCTTCCAGATGTCGATAGATGTCATTATCAGTAAGAGGCGAAAATTTACGATTGGGACAATCGCCACATTTGAATGTCCTCTTGTCGCACAATGGAGTCCATTCATTCTGACATGCTGGCTGGTAACCAGCTTTCCCACTTGTCTTGCTGTACCACCTACGGGCAAACACGTCTTCACGCCCCTTGAAAAGGCTTCTAAACAAGTTCACTTTCTCTTGAAGTGACAAATTTAGCATTGCCGTTGGGGCCTTTTCTATGGGCGTGACATCTTCGCCAAGCCTTTTTCTAAGCTCGGTATTCTCGGCTTCCAATTCTTTTATTCGTTCAAGAAGCTGCTGACGTTCTATTAACCACTCATGTTGCTGCATAGATTCTTTAATTGCCACAATATGGATATTGTGCCTTAAAGCCCAGTAAGGTCAAACTTATATACTTTCTCTTCTGCCTGGGTTTGTTCGAAAAAGGTTATCATGTAGATGGGATAGTAAATAACTCTCCCCTTTGTCTGGACATTCTCTTGACAGAACACATAAGCCATTGGTACAGCATATTCTTCATTCTCCATCACGTTAGAAAGTGCATTATGCCGTTCATAGTCCTTACCTGACTTGACCTCTATCGGCAGCATGTTACCAGCATACTCTACCACAAAGTCCAACTCTCCTTGTTTCTTGCTGTTGAAATAGTAAAGTGAATGTTGCTGTGCTTCAGAGAAACCATGAGCATACAGTTCTTGGGCAACAAGGTTTTCAAAAACAGAGCCAAAGTTGATGTTTGGATTCGGACTGAGCAATCTGGCTTGTATGTTTCCCCCGTACATAGCAGCAAGCAACCCTACATCGTTGAGAAAGAGTTTGAACAGATTTCGCTGCTTGTTCAATAGCAAAGGTACTCGTGGCTCCTCGACATTGTATGCAGGGATAGCCACCCCCGCATCCCTTAGCCATAAAAAACTGTCCTCGTATTTGCTGAATCGTGCCTTTTCGTTCAGCTCTTTGAGGATAAAGCGTTTGTTTTTTGCATTCAGTTCAGAGGGTATTAGGTCGTAGATTTCTTCTATCTGCAACTTATGGTTATGGTCGTATTGGGTGATATCCCTCTTGTAGGTGCGAATGATTCCGCGCTGTTCTTCATACACTCTGCGGAGATTGTTAGTGTCAAGGTACTTTTGAACAGCCGCGGGCATTCCACCGACGATAAGATATAGACGAATGGCCTCCAACATTCTCTTGTGAATAAATTCATCAACAGGTCTCTTCTCCTCAAAACACGTTTGCAAATGGCTAATGACATCTATGCCAATACCAATTGCCTCAAAGAACTCCATCAGGTCAAGAGGATACATTTCTATCTCATCCATGTACCCCACGGGGACACTACGCAGGTCATCCAACTCAACACCAAGTAAAGAGCCACTCATCACATACTTGTAACTGCCCTCGTCCACAAGGAACTTGATTGCTGTTACTATCTCCTTGCACTCCTGTACTTCATCGAAGAAAATCAATGTTTTCCCGGGAACCAATGGCTTTTTAGTGAAGGCAGACAGTCGCAAAAGCAAATCTTTTGCTCCCTTCTGCTCACTGAACAGTTCAATGGCATCGGGCTGTTCTACGAAATTGATTTCAACAACATTGTCAAAACACTCCTTACCGACCTTCCTAATGGAAAAGGTCTTGCCAACTTGTCTGGCTCCTGTTACCAACAGAGAACGCCTGTCGTTGAGTATAAAGTTGCGTATTAGCTCGTCAGCTTTGCGTTTTACCATATCAAATAAACTTTGTGGGTACAAAGGTACAATTTTTCGCTTAAACACAAGCATGGATTGCAAATAAATTACACTTTTCCAAGGCAGTTTAATGTATTTTATTACACTTTTCCAAGGTTGTAATAGTATAGAATATACATTTATCCAAGATTAGGATGGCTTTTTCAGCCGTATGGCCTTCACATTGTGACCTCAACTGAGACTTGAGTGACCTGCCTGTTTGCCGCCAAATTCCGCGTAAACAATGCGTAAACATTTTTTTAGCCGTATACTAGCATTTATCATGTATAAGATGATGCTAGAGATTGATATAATGCCCCATAGATTGGCATCTTCCTTTGTCATATTAGATCCAGTGATCACATATACACAATAGAATAAGAATACACTGGGTCTCAGCATAAGACCTATGAACATTCCAGATATAGGGAAGTATCCATTACTACGCCACTTGTTGAATATTTTATGACTCGGTATGTGGAATGTAAAATGATCTATATAATAGATCGAAAAGTAAAAGTATGTAGTAAAGTCTTTATTAATCGCATGTGGAGAGGATTTTAAGATTGTTTTGTTGCAAAGGTGATAAATACTTGCAAAAAAATCTGTATTCTATGTTGTTTTTTTGACGAAAGCCTGCATTTCCTTGCTAGTGTAAAGAATACTGCCAATACTTTTATCAAGCATCTAGCTGCTGTCATCATACAGGTATTTACCTAATGAACAATCTTTGACATTTTACAGCCTTTCCAATCGGGAAACGATCAGTTCTTCATACGCCTGTTTCTGCTCTTCGCTGAGGAAGGACTCTTGTATGAGTTGTTTCCATTTGGGAAGTGCCTTATGGAGACCTGAAATGAGACGCAGTACAACATTTTCTTCCAGCCCCATTGCTTTTGCCGAATTCAAGAAGTCGTTCTTGAGAAGTCTAGCCTTCTTTCCAGAAAGAGTAAGCGCCAGTTCCTCCTTGTCCTTGGGATTAGCGATGGCAACATTAAGGAGGTCATAGGCTGGTGTCAATTGATAACCTTCTGTGGGGCGATAAAGTGAGAAGTTCTTCAGGTGCATGTCGTTATTGCCTGTTAAAAAACAGAAGAGTAGCAACTGCATGTAATTCGTAAGGTCGAGTTTTGGCGTGTTGCTGTATTGTAGGATTGTCTTGGCAATCTGTTCGTGCGATCCTTTGTATTTGTATTCCGTAGGGTGTAGTGTGAGTTGACACATATCTTCCATGTCTATCTTCTCGCCATTCTTGGTACGGTCAATACGCTTTGTGATGTAGCCTAGTTTTCCATCAGACAGTCGAATAAGGCTATGGGGGACAACATTAATCTTAGCTGCTTCTGCAAGGTGCATTGTCAAGTCTTCGTTTTCTGGCAACTGTTCATAACTTCCTGTCTGAGGCTTGAATATGTAGTCGCCCCAAAGTCCTACGATGGTCAGACGGTTGCAGCCTTCATGTTTGCTTAGGTTCAGAGACAACTTGGGCTGTACGCCTGTCAGTGATGTTTGAGCACGAATAATCTGTTCGGCTAGTAAATCGAGTTCTTCATGCTTATATTCCAACAAGGGTACATCCTTTGTCCCGAAGAACTTACGTGCACATCCTGGATGAAAGTCCTTCTGTCCATCTTTCAATTCTTTATAGCAATACAGACACTTACACATGATAGCCTCCTTCCTCATTTATTGGAATAACACTAACCGACCCTATACATTCCTTGCAACATAATAGCAGTAGTGACATGCGGTCAAGAATACTGATGTCGGTATTGCGAAGTGCCACATCGAGCAACCATCCTTCAGGTATCAGTCCGTCAAAGAATGGGAATAGTACAGGACTTACGAATGCCTCTTCTTGTAGTGGAAGCGTTAGGCTAATGGGTTGCGCTTCTACGTGTGAGAGATACGTTTTTTCATAGCAGAAGCGGTACTCGCCGCCATCTTCTATGAGGACGCCCGTAAAGATTTCCTTTCGATATATCTCAGCTTTTCTCATTGTTTCTTTGTTGCTGTTAGTTCGTAGTAAAACAAATCTAGTAGCTGGTTGACCTTGTCCATTCTTAAAGTAGTTTTCCCTTGTTCAAGATTGCGTACAAAGTTCAAGCCAACTCCTGACTTCATAGCCAGATCTTCCTGTGTAAGGCCATATTCCTTTCGCAAGGCCTTTACCACAACTGATAATTTTGTCTTTTCCATACAAATTATATTATTTCGAATGCAATATTACAATATAATTCTTAAACTACATTATTTCTAATATAAAAAGTAAAATATTTAACACTTTTATATGATATCTACTATAGTTTTTCTATTTTGTTATGATTATGCTCTCATAAGTATAATATTATCAATCATACTGGGCAAGTAGGTATAAGAATATCCTTTTATGTAAAAATGTGGAATTTTTGGGCTACACCTATGTTTTTGTGATAGATTTGGCCTGAAAGTCATTGTTCTCTTGCTTATGTAAAGAATAAAAAGTACCTTTGTCCTGAAGGAGTAAAGGATGTTTGTTTGCTCCATCATATATTTCACAAACTCATGAAAAGAATACTACCAATACTTTTAACAAGCATTTTACTCATATCCTCATGTAAGTATACAGTCGTTCACCTTTTTTCAGACAAAGAACTTGAATGGATGGATGCATATAGTGATGGGGATACTATTCTCTATACATCAGACAATGTTGTTGACACCATGCTTGTATCAGAATCAATATACAACAAACCCGATGAATTTAGGGCTCTTCGCTGTAATCATGCGTTTTGACTCCCTGCGCGAGATAGAGGCGGCGATGACTGCGGAGGTCAGGAAGCTGCATCATATCGGCATGGAAAAGGTTCCCAGGCGCAGCACGCTCTCAGACGCC
>JAAYDO010000134.1 GCA_012729225.1 Bacteroidales bacterium
CAAAATGCGGCTTCGTGGGTGCTTGTGACAGATTTTACATCAAAAAAGCGGCATAGAAAGAATCTTTCCATGCCGTGCCTGTAAAAAAACAAATAAGAGGATGTGCCTATTTTGACACACCCTCTTCCTGTTTATGCTGACTGCCCTATCCTACTATCTTACTGGGATAATAGCAAAGGTGTAGGAGTAGTCCTTGTATTCCATCTGGTATTCCTTGCGTGGCCATGCACCCCAAGAGTTCACACAACCCACACCCATGGAACGATGAGAGATGTGGAGGTCGGTGAATGGACGCTCGATGAGGTCTCCACTGTGGAACTGTTGCTTCTGACGAGATGGCTGGAGATCCTCTACTGTGTAGTTGAGTGCCTGCATTTCAAGTGGCTCAGTCCCCTCAAAGCGGAGACCCTTGCCTGCTGAGTTGATCTGTTTCCAGAAGCGGACAGCTGTTTTAGTGCCTGACTCTTGAGGACGCACATAACCCCAGTACTGCTCTGCCACTGTCTGTTTCCAAAGACCCAGATGCTGGGAGTTGTTGCGGTCAATGTAGTTCTCGTGAGGGCCCTTGCCATAGTATTCTATCTGAGAGTACTCCTTGGGCATCTGCATCTGCATGCCAAAACGGAGTGGCTGTGGTTTTTCTTGAGCCTCTGGATTGACTGTGAGGTCCTGCTTGACTACGAGAAGTCCCTGATTGTTCATGATGTAGGTGAGTCTGACTGATGCGTCTGGCTGGCGAAGTTCATACTCGGCAGTCACCACATAGTTAGAGCCCTCTTGTTCTGTCTTGAACGATTTGAGGTTGAGACGTGGGTTCTGCCATGCAGAGAGGCGGTTTTGCATGCCTGCACCAAAGTCATTGTCGGTAGCAGCACGCCAGAAGTTTGGAGTCAGTTGGCTACCCTCGTGCATCATAGGTGTACCATCCACGTCTATATAAGAGATAAAGCCATTGTGCTTGTTGAAGGTAACCTTCACACCATTAGCAGAGAGCACTGCATAGGCTGAACGATCATCCAGTTTGACTGCGTTGTAGGACATGCCCTTGCCTTTCTTGCCGACGAGTTCGACAGCCTGAGCAGTGTAGGTGTCGGCTGTCGGGAAGTTGTATGGACGAAGTTCGAACTGCTGATGAGCAATGGTCTCCCCCTTCTTGAGAAGAGGCTCATCATGGGTCAATATCCAGTTGATATTGAGCATAAGTTCTTTGTTGTCCTGTTGTTTTTCTGCAAGATATCTTACCAAACCATTAAGCGTGAGCGTTGTCTTAGCATGAGGAGCGAGAGGGGAAGACAGATTCATCTTGCCACGATAAACGATTTCGCCGTTCTCCAAAATATCATAATTCAGTTCCACATAGTCGAGTGCACGGAAGAAGTTCTCATTAAACACTTCAATCTTGCCTGCTTGAGCATCAATGAGTTCAGTCCAAATGCTCTGATAGTAGTACTGAATCTCGTAGGCATGTGGATTGAGCTCACGATCTGGATTAATCACACCATTGCAGTTGAAGTTGTTATCAGAAGCAGGGAAACGACCGTAGTCACCACCATAGGTCCAGATGGGCTTGCCTGTCACCTTGCTCTTGCCACGAAGACCCTGATCAATGAAGTCCCAAATGTAGCCACCCTGATAGTTGGGAAGCCTGCGCACAAGATCCCAGTATTCCTTAAAGCCACCTGCAGAGTTACCCATTGTGTGGGCATACTCACACTGAATGAGTGGACGAGCATTATTTTCTCCGCAATAGCGTTCACAATGACCATAGTCTGCATACATCGGGCAATAGATGTCGGTTTTGCCCCAGTTGCCTGCCTGCTCATACTGACATGGGCGGGATGGGTCGTATGCCTTGACGAAATCGTAGGCATCCTCAAAGTTCTTGCCATAGCCTGCCTCATTGCCAAGAGACCAAACAATGATGGACGGATGATTCTTCAATACATATATATTATGACGCTGGCGCTCTATGTGCATATCATGGAAAAGAGGGTTCTTGGAGAGTGAACGATCACCATAGCCCATTCCGTGACTCTCTATATTAGATTCCGCTGTGACATAGATACCATATTCATCACAGAGTTCATACCAACGGGGATCGTCTGGATAGTGACAGGTACGAACTGCATTGACATTGAGTTGCTTCATCACCTGAATGTCTTGAATCATGCGCTCTACAGAAACCACGTATCCGCCATCAGGGTCAAGTTCATGACGATTCACACCCTTGATCAGTACTGGCTGACCATTGACAAGCAGTTGCTGATTCTTAATCTCCACCTTTCGGAAGCCCACTCGCTGTGGAATACTCTCAATGAGTTTGTCACCATCATATAGAGACACAAGCACCTTATAGAGGTTAGGTGTCTCAGCAGTCCACTTGAGCGGATTCTTTGCAGTAAGCGTCGCCTCTGCCTGATCACCCCTCAATGTTTCGGCATAGGAAGCTATCACATTGCCTGTCTGTCCCAAAAGTTCAACCTCAACCCGCTTGCCTTTGGCATTCTCTGTGGAGATCTTCACATTGAGAGAGCCATCTGTATAGTTGTTGGTGAGGTCTGGGGTGATAAACACATCGTCGATATGACTCTGAGGGCGTGCATAGAGATATGACTCACGCGCAATGCCACAGAAACGCCAGAAGTCCTGATCCTCATTCCAACTACCATCACACCAGCGCATAATCTGCATGGCGATGAGGTTTTCCTTGCCTGGCTTGATATACTTAGTGATGTCAAACTCTGCTGCCACCTTCGAATCTTCAGAATAGCCTACATACTTGCCATTCACATAGACGGTGATGTTGGAAGTGGCAGAACCAATGTGGATATAGACCTTATCGTTCTTCCATTCTGCAGGAATGGTGAAGGTGCGACGGTATGAACCCACATGGTTGCCCTTATCCTTCACCATTGGAGGATCAGCATGCCAGTCTGAACGCCAGGCATAGCCATTGTTCACATAGATGGCATCACCATATCCATTGAGTTCCCAAATACCCGGCACTGGCATTGTGCCCCACTTGGAATCATCGTAGTTCATGGTGAAGAAGCCCTCTGGACGCTCGTTGGCACTTTCCACCCAATGGAATTTCCACTGCCCCTCTATAGACATGTAGCGAGAGGATTTTTCCTTAGGATTGGCTGAAGGTGACTGAGAAAGATTGGCAAGTTCCTTGCTCTCAAAGGCAAAGTAGTTAGCCACATCAGTCTTTCTGTTAATTTCATTGACATTAGGGTCACACCATTCAGGCATTTTCTGTGCCTGGACACCCAAAGCACCTGTTGTCAAAATAGACAATAAGAAATGTCTTAAATTCATAGTTAATATATAGTTTTAATTGTTAATATGATTTCTTGTTTTGGAAAGGGAACTACTCGTGGTGATAAGGTTCTCCCCTCATGATGGACATGGCACGATAGAGTTGTTCCACAAAGATGAGACGTATCATCTGATGGGAGAAGGTCATCTTGGAGAGGGAAATCTTCTCGTTGGCCTTGGCATAGACCTCTGGAGAGAAACCATAAGGACCTCCGATGATGAAGACCAGACGCTTGCTGACGGTATGCATCTTCTGTTCCATATACTTAGAGAACTCCACACTGCGAAATTCCTTGCCACGTTCATCAAGAAGCACCACATGATCACCTGGTTGAACTTGACGGAGAATCAAGTCACCCTCTTGCTGTTTCTGCTGATCAGAAGTGAGGTTCTTGGTGTTTTTGAGTTCGGGAATGACAATGATGTCAAAGCCTATGTAGTGCTTCACGCGTGAGGCATAGTCGTCAATGAGTTCCACGAAATGCTTATTGACAGTCTTCCCGACAAGGATAAGTGATACTTTCATCTAAATACATTCTTTACGCCCTTAATGGCTGAGAGTTTCTTGACCAACTGATTGAGCTGATTCTGGTCGTCAATCATCACTGTGAGCGTACCCGAAAAGAGTCCATCTTCTGACGATTGGATACTGATGCCACGCAACATTGTATTCTTCTCCTTGTTGATGACAGAGGTGATATTATTGACAATGCCAATATCGTCATTGCCCACCACACGGAGAGTGACAGGATATTGCTTGTTGCCCTTGCCTGCCCAACGTGCACGAAGCACACGATAGCCCATGCGCTCTTGCAAGAGCTGTGCATTAGGACAATCCTTGCGATGCACCTTGATGCCACGATTGATAGTAACAAAACCAAACACGTCATCTCCATAGATAGGGTTGCAACATTTGGCAAGGCTATACTCCACTCCCTTGAGATCATTGTCAAGCACAAGCACATCGGCATTGCCTTGAGCATGATCATCCTGCACATTGACCACAAAGCCCTCGGCACTACGCTGCTCGGCTGGGAAAGCACCAGGATTAGACTCACGTTCCTGCATGACCTGATACTGCTCAATGACGGTATTGACATCTATTTCCTCTTGCGCAATGGCTCTATAGAACTCTGACACATGCTTATAGCCCATACGCTTAAGCAATCGCATCATGATAGATTCCTCTGGCTCAATCTTCTTGTTCTTGAACTTGCGCTCCAGCATTTCCTTGGCAAAGGTGGACACTTTCAGTTCCTGTTCAGTAAGCGACTGACGAATCTTTGTCCTCGCCTTAGGGGTGACCGCAATACTGAGCCAGTCACGTTTGGGCAACTGTTTGGAAGAAGTGAGAATCTCCACCTGGTCGCCACTCTGAAGGTGAGTGCCTATGGGCACATTCTTCTTGTTGATCTTGCCACCTGTACAGTGTGAACCCACAGTAGTGTGGATCATAAAGGCAAAGTCAAGTACCGTAGCACCTTTAGGTAGTTTGAAGAGGTCGCCTTTAGGTGTAAAGACAAATACCTCATCGCTATAGAGATCCACTTTGAAGCGGTCAATGAGATGCTCATCACTCTCCGTCTGATGTTCAAGTGCAGAACGGATGTCCTGTAGCCAGTCCTCCAACTTTGCGCCACTTTCCTTCACGCCCTTGTAGCGCCAATGGGCAGCCAAACCATGCTCGGCAATCTCATCCATGCGCCTGGTACGTATCTGTATCTCCACCCATTTGCCCTCAGGTCCCATCACTGTGATGTGAAGTGATTCATATCCATTGGACTTGGGCACACTAAGCCAGTCGCGCAAACGCTTAGGGTTGGGGCGATACATGTCAGTGACAATACTGAACACTTGCCAACAGTCCTGCTTCTCTTTGGCAGGCTCTGAATCGAGAATGACACGAATGGCAAAGAGATCATAGATTCCCTCAAAGTTACACTTCTGCTTCTGCATCTTTTGCCAAATGGAATGGATAGATTTGGTGCGTCCCTTGATGTGAAACTTCAGCCCAGCCTCTTTCAATTTTGTCTCCACAGGAGCAATGAAATTAGCAATGTAGAGGTCACGGGCAGCACGAGTGGCACTCAGCTTGTCCTTGATCATATAGTAAACATCAGGCTGAAGATATTTGAGAGAGAGGTCTTCCAGTTCTCTTTTGATGAGATAAAGACCTAACTTATGTGCAAGAGGAGCATAGAGACGAGATGCCTCGTTGGCAACACGAGTGCGGTCTTCAATCGTGCCACGATCCTTGATGTGGCGCATGAGATTAACACGGTCAGCAATAATGACAAAGATGACACGCATGTCTTCTGCAAAGGAAAGCAGAAGATCTCTAAAGTTTTCTGTCTCTATGGATGGGTTTTTGGCGTAGAGCTGGTTCACATGCAGAAGCCCACGGATGATGTTGGCAGCATCTTCGCCAAACTCACGTTTCACCTCATCCATACCAACCACACCAAGTGCCACACAGTCGTGAAGCAGAATGCTAAGGATAGAGGCACGATTGAGCCCTATCTCCTCTGCCGTGATGATGGCGGTCTGCAAATCGAACAGGATAGGATTGAAACCAAACTGATCGTGACGCAACTGGTCGTTGGTGGCAGCACGAAAGAGTATGTCCTTGACCTTGTGAAAATCATCAGGATTCAGCACCTCAACTACTAAATTCTGCAAACGTTTAACCGTTTCCAGCAATTCAGCTCTTTCATGTTCATTGTTTATGATTTTCTCCATGTCTATCGACTTTTGTATCTTATATCTTATAATTATAATGCAAAGATAGAAAATTCCGAATGAAAATCCGTATCTTTGCAACAAGAAATTCAAATTCAACATGAAAATAGGAATCATTCAACTCCAATGCGAAGCAGAACAGAAAAATAATCTACAGCGCATTGAATCGGGCATCAGAGAGGCGGCAAGAGAGGGGGCTGAACTAATCGTGCTGCAAGAACTGCACAACTCACTATACTTCTGCCAAATAGAGAGCACAGACAATTTTGATTTGGCAGAACCTATCCCCGGACCATCAACCGCACGCTATGGCAAACTGGCAAAGGAGTTGGGTGTGGTCATCGTGACTTCCCTCTTTGAGAAGCGCGCTCCTGGGCTTTATCACAACACAGCCGTGGTGATGGAGAAGGATGGCACAATTGCGGGCAAATACCGTAAGATGCACATTCCAGATGACCCTGCCTATTACGAGAAGTTCTATTTCACCCCAGGCGATATGGGCTTTCATCCTATCGACACAAGTGTGGGCAGACTGGGAGTGCAGGTATGTTGGGATCAGTGGTATCCTGAGGGGGCGAGGCTGATGGCACTACAGGGTGCTCAACTGCTCATCTACCCAACTGCCATCGGTTATGAATCGTCCGACTCTCCCGAAGAGCAAGAACGCCAGCGGGAGGCATGGATGACCGTACAAAGAGGGCATGCCGTAGCCAACGGACTGCCTGTGATTGCCGTGAATCGCACTGGGCACGAGGAAGACCCATCAGGACAGACAAATGGCATTGAGTTTTGGGGAAGCAGTTTTGTGGCTGGCCCTCAAGGTGAGATCCTTTATCATGCACCCAAACACGAGGCTGTGGTGAAGGTGGTGGACGTGGATCTTCAGCGAAGCGAGAACGTGCGCAGATGGTGGCCCTTCCTTCGTGACAGAAGAATAGAGGAGTTTGGTGGCTTGACCAAAAGATTCATCGACTAAGTTCATCGTTGGCTTAAAGTCCATGCTCATCACCATCATGCTTTATTGGGGCTGATTCATCACCCAAGGATCATACTTGACATGACCACTATATCCTGAGTGAGTTCCTCTTCTGATCCGTGTTGTTTGATTTTGGAACAAAGTTTTGCAAAAAAACGAAGTACACTTCGTCAGCAAAGCAAGTATGTTTCAATGGCTAACGAACAATGGTTCATCAGCCAATGAACAATGCTTCAAATGCCAACGAACAATGCTTCATTTTGTTCCAACAACAGGTCGATTCTTGATGCCATTATACAAGGCTAAAAGTTAGAAATATACATCAATCCTCATTCATCAAGCATTAGGATGATCTCTGGGAATAAATAGGGTTCTGCAAATTGATTGAACGCATGAATGGGAAAAAGTGTGACCATCTGATGGCTGTTGCTAAAGAGCAACAGAACTATAAAGAATGACGATGAAGAATCACGATACTTCCTCCTGAAAGTTTTTGGCCTACTTTCAGGGCACACCATCCTTGAGGGACGGTCTTTTATCAGCCTCTCAGCATGGAGAAAAAAGAAAAAGAGAAAAGGGTGAACGTTTCTGTTCACCCTTTCATATCATGTATGCTTCATTATAAAGTTTCTCAAACGATATAAGATAAGGGAAACCTCAATACTTGAACTTCACAGCCTTAGACTCATTGTGAAGACGGTCGAGGGCTGTCACCACAATGGTTGAGCCTCTTTTGACAGAAGAGGGAATGGTATAAGAAGTGGAACTGGTGATGACAAGGATGTGATCTGATCTTGTCAAATCCACCTTCTCGCCTTTGGCAAACCTATATACGACATACTGACGAGCACGGTCGAGTTCTTTCTTAGCCTTAGGTGCTTGCCATGAGAGGATTTTTCCCTCAAGAGCATATTTAGAAGTCTTGACATTCTTTGGTTTGCCCGGAGCCTTCTTGTCAATGAAGGGCATTAGAGGCTGAAGGGCTGGAGTGGAGTGATAGACCTTCTCCAAGACCGTGCGATAGTTGCCTGGATTATCGACACATGCGGCTGCATACCACTGACAAGAACCCTGCACATGAGGAAGAGAACGTTGGAGGTCGTATTTGATGAGCATCTGATGCTGGTTGGAATTGCGAGGATCAACTCCCTTGACAGTACGCTCAATGTCTTGTCCTATGAAGAGAGGACGACCGCCACAGTAGTCGTTCCACCATTTGATGAGCACTTCGTAGTCAGCCGCTTTTGTACCGAGATTCCAGTATATTTGTGGAATATTATAATCCACCCATCCTTTTTTTGTCCAATAGACTATATCTGCATAGAGATCATCGTAGTTTTGAGTGCCCGAAGTAGCACTACCCTCTTTGCTGTTCTGTCCTGCGGGGTTGTTGCGATAGATACCAAAAGGAGAAACACCAAATTTCACCCAAGGCTTGACCGAACGAACAAGATTGTGAAGATCATGGATGAGAAGATTTACATTGTCGCGTCGCCAATCTTCAATCGTGCTGAATCCACGTGGGTCAGCCTGATAATAAGATGCGTCAGGGAGTGGGAGTCCAGCGGTTGGATAGGGATAGAAATAGTCGTCCATATGAATGCCATCCACATCGTAATGATTTAGGATGTCCTCTACCACCATGCAGGTGTAGAGTCGATTGGCAGGAAGAGCGGGATTGAAAATGTAGAGTCCGTCATACTCAAACATACGTTCGGGATAGCGAATTGCCGCATGGTTGGAGGCAAGGGCGGTCGTACCTTTGGTCTTGGCACGATAAGGGTTGATCCAAGCATGGCATTCCATCTCACGTTGGTGACATTGCTGAACCATCCATTCAAGGGGGTCCCATCCATCAGCAGGAGCAACTCCTTGCGTTCCTGTCAGGTAACGAGACCATGGTTCATAACTTGACTTATAGAGTGCATCTCCCTCTGCACGTACTTGAAAAAGAATGGCATTTATGCCACACTTCTGAAGGGTGTCGAGCTGAAGGGTAAGCATTTGACGAATCTGTGCTGGAGACTTGCCAAGATACTGACCATTGACACACTGTATCCACGCTCCACGAAACTCGCGCTTAGGGTTGGAAGTGGCGAGAGCAGTGAACTGGAAACAGAAGAGGATGAGGAAGAGATAAACAATGCGCTTCATAAAGATGGGTGTATTCATTATAATAAAGAATTAGAGGAGAGAGAATCAGAGGCTTTTCTACAGGAAAGGTGTGAGCAGATTGCCAAACCATCCCTGAAACTTCTTACCAAAACTACGGGTGCGCCAATAGCCTTTCTCCATTGGAGTGGAAGACTTCAACTGCTCATGAAAAAGATCTGTGAGCTCTGCGGTTGTCTTCTTGCTGAAAATCACAGTATTCACCTCATAGTCACAACGCAAAGAACGTGCGTCCATATTGCTCGAACCTACAGTGCAGTAGAGGTCATCAACCATCATGATCTTCGTGTGGTGAAAGCCTCCATGAAAGAGATAAACCTTCGCACCTCGTTTGGAAAGATTATTACCCACATAGTGAGATGCCTCAGGGGTCAGTGGAATATCGCTTTTGGCAGAAAGAAGAATCTGCACAGATACTCCACGGTCAATGGCACGCTTAAGAGCCTTCCTGACACGATGAGTAGGCACAAAGTAGGGATTGACTATCAGCACTTGATGCTGGGCAGTGTTGAGCATCTCTGCAAAAAGGTCTCTAATTGCATCGGGGGTAATGCCTGCATGACGATCCACAATGGCTAATCGCTGATTCTCCATCTGATTCTGTCCCTTGGGGAAATATTTTTCATCGGAGAGGTCTTCGCCTGTAGCCTTGCGCCACATGCAGCGGAAAATCTCATGCAGTTCATTGACGGCAGGACCTTCTATATGTATGTGCATGTCGTGCCAATCACCTATTTCTGGAATACCATTTATATAGTAGTCTGCCACATTCATGCCACCTGTGTATGCCACTTCACCATCTATCACTACAATCTTGCGGTGGTCACGTGGGATGATGCGAGTGACCCACGGAAAGGTAAGCGGACTGAATTTGACCAGATGAATGCCCAAAGCATTGATTGAGTCATGCATGTGGCTATCAATAGGCTGATTGTTGGAAGCATTGCCAAAAGCATCATACAGTGCTCTAACTTCTACTCCTTCCGCCGCCTTCTGGGCTAAAAGATGAAACAACAGGCCCGCAATAGAGTCATTGCGAAAGTTGAAGTATTCAAGATGAATGAATGACTTTGCGTTACGCACAGCCTCAAACATATCTGCAAACTTCTCGTGGCCTGTCTTGAGAAGCCTGACGGAGTTTCCATCGGTAATGTTGATTCCTCTTGATCGCAGATGAGCAGCCATGATAGAATCAGAGGTCTGCGCATCAGCCACGCACACAAATTGCAACAATAAAAGGAATAAAATAAAACCTTTTCTCATCAATCAGCTTTAGTTCTTTTTTAACAATCTCTTTTTAGAGGGTTTCTATTGAGCGTTTCTAACTTTATTCGTGGTTATGTTTCTTGAAGTTTTTCTTCCTATCACAGTATTACCACTTCTCACAGTATTATTTCGCATTCTATTTCTTGTTAATTGTCTCACTCGTGGATTATTCCCCAGCACACGAGATTGAGCAGGTTGAGTTTGACGTGGTTGAACCTGCTTTGCCGCATCTGTCTGTGTCATCTTTTTCTGATGATGAGCATTACGGACAAACGCATCAACCTGGTCTGCAATGGCTGTCATGCCTGCAGCAGAAGGATGATTCATCTTCTTCTCAATGTCATGAAGTTCTATGACTGGAATATGATAATGTTCACAGATGGCCTTGACAGAAGTGTTGATGTCGGCAGACAGTTCACTATTGAGCAGGAAATAAATATCTGTGTTCAGATAACGCTTGGTCATGAAGTCAAGCATCTTACACAAAGATGGACGAAAGGCTTTGAGATCTTCCTTGGTCCAGCCTTCATACTTGTAGTCTCCTATAGGAGCAGGAACCCAAGAGTCATTGGTTGCACCAAAGATAAAGATAATGTCAGGATTGCCCATGTTGGACATACGAGTGACGAAAGAACGTGAAGTGTAGTCTGCACCATTGTAGCCTGAAGAAGAAATAGTAGATCCACTGAAAGAGTTGTTGATGTCAAGTTTCCACCCATTCTTCTTAATCAACTGATGCCACCACATCTGTTCAACCTTGACCACATCATTATCGCCTATCTGACGACCACTACGATAGAAGATCTCGTAGCCCTCAGGCATAAAACCTTCAAACGTTGAGTAACTGTCACCAATGACAGATACAGACTTGCGGTATCCTCCTTGAGCAAAGGAAACACCAAATGTGAAAATAGCCACAAAAATGGTTAGATGAATTCTTTTCATTACATTAAAATTTTTCAGGTTTGTATTTTACGATTGCTATATTGTTCACCATTCTATTGTCTTCACACCATTTTGACTCAAATACTGATTGCAGAGACTGAAGTGGTGATTACCAAAAAATCCACGATATGCAGACAGTGGGGATGGATGGGCAGAGCGAAGGATGCAATGCTTGGAAGCATCGATCAGCGAAGCCTTGCTCTGAGCATAACTGCCCCATAGAATAAACACAATGTGTTTCTTCTCATCGCTCACGGTCTTGATGACTGCATCTGTAAATTCTTCCCATCCATGTCGCTGATGACTTGCTGCTGCATGGGCACGAACAGTCAGAGTCGCATTAAGAAGCAAAACTCCTTGTTCTGCCCAATGAGACAGATTGCCAGACTGAGGTACAGGTTTGCCTATATCAGTATTAATCTCCTGAAAGATATTGCGGAGGGATGGAGGAAAGGGAACTCCATCATTGACAGAAAAGCAGAGTCCGTGTGCTTGTCCAGGCTCATGGTATGGGTCTTGACCTATCAGCACAACCTTCACCTGAGAAAAAGGGCACAGGTTGAAAGCATTGAAGATGAGTGAGCCAGGAGGATAGCAAGGACCTTGACTATACTCCATCTTGACAAACTGGATAAGTTCATCAAAATAAGGCTTATTAAATTCTGTTTGAAGCTTATCAAGCCAAGATGATTCTATCTGAACCTTTGCCATATCACTCCACTAAGCCTGATTCTTTCCAAGAAGAGACGAGCTGCTTCACATCATCAGCAGCTTGAGTTTGATCCACCTCATATTCATCAAGAAGAAAATGGACTAAACTATCTTCTGTGAAATCATTATCAATCACCTTCTCCCAAAGGAATGCCGCTGATTCGTTGAGTGTAATCACTTTTGTGAAATCAATGTTTTCCACTCCATGTGCAATGATGATGTTCTCGCCACACACTTTCTTTAATTCAAAACCTTTCTTTATCTTCATGCTCTATGTCTATTTTTTCGAATCATGTATTAACCTTATTATCTATTGCTCCATCTTTGAGGCAACTGATGATGCCAGAGAAGTCTGTATATTGCCAACAGATAGCGGCGCACAGGATAGAGTTTAGGCCAAATCAAAGAATAGCATTTCCATATCTTGGAAGTAGCTAAATCATAGGTTCTGTCTTTCCGTACTATCTTGACAACTTTTGCTCTAACGTTGGATGCTTCAAAGATCTCTGTGCCAGTCACATTCCCATCTC
>JAAYDO010000041.1 GCA_012729225.1 Bacteroidales bacterium
AAAGTTTTGTAATTTGTTTTGTGGTTATTACAAATTTACAAAGATTTTGCCACATAGGCAAACTTCTATACCTTTTTGTTTTAGGTAGTTACGTTATATTTTGCTAACTTGCGAAACTTGAATATATAATTGTTTCATTATGGTACCGTTCAAAGAAACTATTAATACAAAGCAAGAACTAATAGATGCATGTAAGAAAGGATTTGAAGATTATTCAAATAAAAGAATATCCAAAAACGATTTTTGCATGTATTTCGGATTTACACATGGTAAAGCTATAACCACGTTTTACGAAGGAAACTATGAGCAACTTTTGATTGATGGTGGGTTCAATTCTGGAAGTAGTGCTTATTTTTCTGGAGGAATAAATGCATGGAAGAATCTTCGGGATGGAAAATATGTATTTCCACCGTTTATTCCAAATGAAAAACAACAACACAAAGTAGGTGTTTTATCTCGTCAGCAAATCTTCTATGGCGCACCAGGCACTGGAAAGTCACATCGCATTAAGGAACAATTGAAAGCATTGAATGTGCCCAAGAAAAACATTTTCCGCACAACGTTCCATCCTGATAGCGATTTTTCAACTTTTGTTGGAGCTTATAAGCCAACCATGAAGAAGCAATATCGCTATGACGGCAAGGTAAAAGCCAAATATTACGAGGATGATGACTTAGCAGGAACAAAAAAAGATGAAATCATCATTGACAAGGTTATTCAATATGACTTTGTTCCTCAAACCTTTATAAAGGCTTATGTACGTGCTTACCAAACGAACGATAATGTATATCTGATAATAGAAGAGATAAACCGAGGTAATTGTGCTCAAATATTTGGAGACCTTTTCCAATTGCTTGATCGAGACGAAAATGGAGTTTCGGAATATGCAATAAAGGCAGACGCAGATATTCGAGCTTACCTTGAAGATGTACTTGGTTGTGATTCTGAAGGAATCAAGGATGGGGAACTTTGCCTTCCTTCCAACTTGTATATCTATGCTACGATGAATACAAGCGACCAAAGCTTGTTCCCTATCGACTCTGCCTTCAAACGCAGATGGGACTGGGAGTATGAGCCAATTAAGTACAAGAATGCTGATTGGGTAATTGAGATAAACGGAAATCAGTTCTCATGGACTTCATTCCAAAAAGAAGTGAACAATAGAATCTTTGAGTCCACAAATTCAGAAGACAAGATGTTGGGCGATTTCTTTGTAAAGCCATATGATGGAATTATAACAGAGAAACTATTGCTAAACAAGGTTTTGTTCTATCTATGGAATGACGTTTGTAAAGATGGCGATGGCGATATCTTCAAGACAGAAGACAATAAGGATGTAAAATTCTCAGACCTCTATGGTGAGAATGGTACAGCTATGCTCCTTTCCATGATGAAACATCTTAAAGTGGAACTATTGTCAGAAAGTGACGTTGATGTTGAGGATGATGAAGAAGAGCAGGAGGATGGCGTTAAAGTGCGTTATGCCATTAATGGTGAAGATAAAGACGAAGATGGCAAGGAGTGGAAGAAAGGTGCGTTAGTAAAACGTGCCGTTGAAATCTATTGCAACAATCATTCACAAGACACTGCGACTCAAATACGAGATGCATGGATGTCTGTTGGCTTCCTGATTCCTCATATAGTAGAAACAGACGATGACAAAACACAGCGTATAAATGGATCGAATGATTCCAGAGCAGCCATAAGATCCAAGGAAATCAGATTGTCCAATGGGGAATCATTGCATGTGTCTACGCAAGTGGGAGATGGAAAACAACGCAAAGGTTTTTCTGATTTTATTGCAAAGATTCAATCCAAGCCTGAGTGGGGCATTAATATTCAGGAAGTGTAAATATGTTGCTATTCATAGAAGGATATCCATATGAATTGGATGCCATCGTAAAAGATGGGCTTTCGATTAGAGAAATACTCAAAGATGTAGTATCTATACCTGTAAAGGAAGATAACTACGCCTTTGGGTATGTGGGATATTGTTATAGCAAAGCGGCTAAGGATGTGGTATTCTTCTTGCCTAAAGTTGTACTGACAGGTGAACATAATGAAGAAAATGGTGATGATACAATATTTGGAGCCACACCACAGGATATTATAGATTTTAATTCTGATTCGGTAAAATCAAAATTTACGGAGGAAGGATGTAAAGAATACAAGGAGTTCCTTTCCACATTGTCAATCTGGATTTACAGGGTGATTTCTGTCTATAAAGAGACTCATGATAGTGATATTCTTGAAAGTAAGGAGTACCAAGGTGAAAGCCGAGGAAAGAAAATCAAACAGAATACGTTGCTTGATGTAATTATAGCACTTCGTGACTTTAACAAGAACAATCAAGACTATTTTACCTTTATCGCTAAGAATATTCATTCGGGGGTCAATAAGATCCAATGGCAAAAGACCATAACATCAACTACTCCTACTTTTTTGAAAGGACAGCCAATATATACAGATCCAATAAACAGAAAGAAGATGGTAAACTTCGACGAAGAATTGCTTGTCATCTTTTTCTCAATTCTGAATTATATAAGGGCAGAACATGGCTTTTCTTTTGATATCAATATTCACTATCAACTGATTAGCCCTGATAAAATAAAACGCTCATATATTGCAAAGAATCTTGGATGCCGTCGTCTGAGACAAATCAAATACAAGTATTTCTCAGATAAGGCTCTGCGAATTTGGGATTTATGCTATGCTTTCTTTGATCGAGAGTATAAGATTTCCATCAATAGACAAGCTGACGACTTCTTATTGGCAAAGAACTTCAATATTGTCTTCGAAGCAATGATTGATACGCTGATAAGTGGAGAGGATAAGAAAAAATTGCCAAAGGAACTGACAGATCAACGTGATGGCAAGTTGGTAGACCACATGTTTATTGGGCTGGGACTGATAGAGCAATCAAATTTGCCAGCAGAGCTGACCTATTATATAGGTGACAGCAAATACTATAAGCGTTCAAAGGATGATACAACTGTACTTGGAGATAAGTCCATCTACAAGCAATATACATATGCCAAGAACGTTATCCAATGGAATATGAACTTATTCCTTGATGACAATGATGATGGTGAGCAGCCACAACTTCGAGATTCATTGACTGAGGGTTACAATCCTATTCCCAACTTCTTCATCAGTGCTAGAATTCCAAATAAGAAAGAAGGGAATAAGTTCCTCTCTTTTGAAGATGCACAATTAGAACCTCAAGCTAACGGCATTCAGTTTAATAGACAGTTCGAGAACAGGTTGTTTGACCGTGATACGCTGCTTCTTTGTCACTATGATGTAAACTTCCTCTATATCGTGTCACTCTATGGTCTGGCAAACAAGAGCAAACAAGCGGCTTGGAGAGAATACGTACGTAAGGAATTTAGAAAAAAAATACAAGACACTTTTAATCAACTCTATACATTCCGTACTATTCAACCTCGTGATGGTATGGATTGCTATCGTTTCTTGAAAGAGAATTTCAGTCAATTAAATGGCAAGCTATATCGTTCAAAAGCAAACAAGAACTATTTGGTTCTTGCTTTGATGAAGTGCGATGACAATAGCAAGAGTATTTGGAATACTCTCAATGTCAGACAAGCATCCATTGAGCAAGAGAAGACAGATAATGAGGCTGTATTGCAAAACATTAGAAGTCATTTCCATGTAAGTGAACCTTTTGAACTTGACACCGAGTTACAAGTAGAAGATTTGCCGAACGTTGGAACATTGGCCCCTTTGCCTAAGGGGGCAGATGATTTGGTGATGATTGCTATTGCCGGCAGCGAAGAGAAACGTCAATGGACATTTGACAATCTTTGGTATAACATACCTTTGGAAAAAATTGCCGATTCTCCATGGAATCAAGCGAAGTATTTGCTCTCGTATGTCAAAGGAGAGAAATTCGTGGGCAATCTCTGTAAGATTGTCCGTACAAAGCATGATGTATGGACAAAGGAAAAGTTGGTAGAAGAGAATTATCCTGATGTTCCCAGTCATTCAGCCTATTTCATGATCCGAATAAAAAAGCCAAGTGATACAGATGCAGAATTGCAAAAGTTGCAGTTCAACGTAAAGGATATCCCCAATAAGTATTGGGGCAATGAGCGCATGGCATTTATGCTGGTCAAGTTGAATAGCTTGGAGAATGTTGTTGATAGAGTTTGATTTTTAAGAAAAGTAATATGTTACAGCCATTATTACCAGTTAAACTAAATAGGGATTGTCGTTTAATTCAGAGAAATTGATATCGTTTGACGAGGGTATGCCATCAGAGGCTGCCCTCGTCTGCATTTTATCTGAGTTTTGTCGTTATTTGAGTTGTTTTTCGTGTTGTCAGGGC
>JAAYDO010000009.1 GCA_012729225.1 Bacteroidales bacterium
GAGAAGATCAAGCAGAAGGCTTCCATTATGGCCGATGGTGAGCTGAACCGCTATTTCTACGACGTGGTGTATCGCTGCCTTGAATGGGATGCCAAGCAGTACGTCACGAATTTCAATATTTACGAGTATGATTTGAACTGGGATTCCCATAACATGTTCCGCGAAGGATATCTGTTTATGGGTCTGCCGGGAGAAAGAAGCACGGCACAGCCGGAGCGTGATTTCTATATCCACATCATGCCGCCGTATGATGCTGCGGGCACTACGGTTCAGAATCTGCAGGACGAGGTTTATCTGTACTTCAAGTCCACAGACGAGTTCCGCGAGGTCATGGGTCTTTACGCAGCGGCAAACAGCCTCGCGCAGATCAGTGAAGGCAAGGACAAGGATGCCTACCTGAATAAGGCGAATATGCTCCGCAAGCGCCTGATCAAGTATTTGAGCGAGAACAAAAACACCTGCTTCGATGTGGTGTACAAGAAGCAGAAGCGCCAGATGATCGAGGTGCTGAAAGGCAGATACAAGACCGACCTCACTTTTAAGGACACGATTGATCTGGCTGCCTCTCTGACCTTTGACGAATATTTCAATACCAAGTATCCGGACTTCCCGGTGATGAAGACAAAGATCACCCGCCGGAACATGGCTGACTGCGCTCGTGCGGCCTTCGATCATTTCGCTGGCAGGAAGACGCAGCAGTCAACGGCTATGCTGCAGAGCTTTGGAATCCTCGATGGAGAAAAAATCCGTCCGGAGGGCTCCAAGTACGCATCCTATTTCATTGACCTCGTGAAGAAGCTGCCGCCGCAGGGAGTGCTGAATTACTCCGATATGTTTGAGCAGCGCTTTATGGAAATGTATGTGGACAAGCGCTTCCAAATCGAGTTTATCTTTACACCGATTATTTTCCTGTCGCTGGTTTATGGCGGCTATGCGGTTATCACTTTGAAGGACGGAAAGACCACTATCACGGCCTCGAATCTTGACCAGATTCCGAAGATTGGCGTGATGGATCTGTACGAGTTCAAGTATCTCTCCAGACCGGCACAGGTTTCTATGGCGGAGCTGAAGCGCCTGTTTGACGTGCTCGGTCTGAATCCGGCGCTGCTGGATAATCCGAATGACCGCGAGGCCGGAGTGGCGCAGCTTCTGGCCAAGGCACAGGAAATGAGCAATTCCGCTGTCATGGCGGCAAACAAGCTGAATAACGGCTTTGACCTGTGGGGAGAGCCGCTGGTCAGCAGCACAGATTTGAGTCGCCTGCGCGATGCCTGCAATGCTGTCAGGAATGAGTTCAGCAATTACTCCGCAAAGTTTAACACTCCGGCAAAGCTGAATAACTTCAGCCTGTCTATGGAACAGGTCGATAAGCTGGAGGAGCAGATCAAGCTGGCGATGCTTATTCCACAGTATATGGACTTCAAGAACGGCTGCGGAGATGTAGTCTCCTATATCCAGAACATAGAATATATCGATCTTGGCGAGGCTTTCAAAGCTGAGATTGAGCAGGCCAAGGGTAGCTTCCGTACCATCCGTGACAGCATCATGGACGGTGAATCCGGAGAAGCCGCTGCCCAGAAGGTCGATGCGGCTCTTGGTAAGGTCAAGGCAAAGTACATCGATATTTACTTTGACGCACACAAGAAAAAGAGACTCGACATCACCGATGCCCAGCGCCGTGGAAAGATTCAGGAAGGCAAAGCGCTGGCCAGTCTCCGGAAGCTCCGTTCCATCGAAATCCTCTCGGCTGCGAAGCTCACCGACATTGAGACAGATATGTCCGGTCTTGTTGTCTGCTACGAGCTGACGCCGGAGGAACTGAAGACGACGCACATTTGCCCGCACTGCCGCTTCCATCTGGATGACAAGGCAAAGAACGTATTCGGCCAGCTGGACAACATCGAAATCAGGATCGACAGTCTGCTGGAGGAATGGACGCAGACGCTGCTGAACACGATCTCCGATCCGATTGTTTCCAGCCAGAAGACCTTCCTTCCGGAGGAACAGCAAAAGGCCATCGACGCCTTCATCGAGACCGGAGCGCTGCCGAAGCGCGTGGATGATTTCTTTGTGAAGGCCATCAATGCTTTGTTGAAGGGCTTCGAGCCGGTGGTGATCGACACGGATGAGCTGGTGGCAAAACTGGAGCAGCTGCCGCCGATGGATGAGACGAGCTTCAAGAACAAGATTGCAGAGCTGGTCGGTTCTTATACCAAGGGGAAGGATGCCAGCAAGCTCCGTATCGTTGTGAAGAGAAAGGAAAGTGAGGAGTAACCTATGGAACATAGAAAACTTACCAAAGCGGACATTGATAGGGTGCGTAGCACAGAGGGATTTCCGCAGAGCTCTGATGAAGATATCATTGAGCTTTCAGATGCACCGTATTATACTGCCTGCCCGAATCCGTTTATTGGTGAATTCATCAAAGAGAACGGGGTTCCTTATGACGAAACGTCAGATGTATATAGGTGTGAGCCTTTTGCAGCAGATGTTAGTGAGGGGAAGAAAGACCCAGTTTATAATGCCCATAGTTATCATACAAAGGTTCCCTATAAGGCCATAATGCGATACATCCTTCACTACACGAAGCCCGGAGACGTTGTCTTTGATGGCTTTTGCGGAACAGGGATGACTGCAGTGGCTGCACAAATGTGTGGCAGTTCAGATCATTCTCTTGAATTTGAGATGACTGGTGAATTTGAGAGTAAGCAGTGGGGAAAAAGGA
>JAAYDO010000062.1 GCA_012729225.1 Bacteroidales bacterium
GCCCTGACAACACGAAAAACAACTCAAATAACGACAAAACTCAGATAAAATGCAGACGAGGGCAGCCTCTGATGGCATACCCTCGTCAAACGATATCAATTTCTCTGAATTAAACGACAATCCCTATAATAAAGCGGAGTAAACAAAACCTATAACCCCAAGGGTGATTCTTTTCTTCAAACTAAAACGAATTTTGCTAAAAACTAAAGTAAAACTATAGAAAGATGCATATTTTTTAACCATATGTTTGGTTATATCCTGAAAACTTTATATCTTTGCAGTTGAAATATTCAACGTATTATAAAATATGGCTATAGAAACAAAGAGCAAAATCAACTCATTGCTAATGAATATACTCCCTGGAGGAATACTATTTTCCGAGGGTCTAAAGAAGCAGGGGTATTCTGATCAGTTGATGAAGCAGTACCGTAAATCTGGCTGGCTGACATCCTTGTCTAAGGGTGTGATGTATCGTAGCGGAGATTCTCTATCAGCCTTGGCAGCTTTAGCAAGTTGTCAGGAGCAAACTGGAAAACAATATCGTGTAGCAGCCCACTCTGCTCTTGAGCTTTCTGGTTATTACCATTTTGTACCAATGGGGAAGCCACAACTGATAGTTGCCAGCAATGAAGCTAGAATGCCCCAGTGGGCTAAAAGTGACTTATTTGATATGACGATTAAGTTTTTCACTACTTCAGCATTCGATCTAATTCAAGAGCAAACAATAAGGCAGAACAATTATACCGTACAGGCATCCACACCAGAACTGGCTTTCATGGAATGCCTTCTGTTAGCCCCCAATCAATATAGCTATATGGATTTGTATTATATTATGGAGCAACTAACAGCACTTCGCCCTACCAAAATTCAGCAATTTTTGGAGGCGACAAATAATTTGACTGTCAAAAGATTGTTCCTATACATGGCAGAAAAAGTTAACTATCCGTGGTTCCAAGCAATAGATTTCAGCCGCATAAATCTTGGCACTTCAAAAATACAATTGTGCAAAGGCGGTGTATACGTATCAAAATACAAAATAACAGTTCCAAGTGAATTAGCAGAATATGAGTAATCAAAACATACAGACAAGTGTGTATGCTCAGAAGGTTGACCTTCTGTTGCGTCTATTGCCATTGGTCATGGAAGAAAAAGTGTTTGCCGTACATGGTGGAACGGCAATCAATCTCTTCCTCAGGAATCTGCCAAGATATTCCGTTGACATTGACCTCACATATATCCCATTGGCAGACCGCAATAAAAGCATAGAGGACATGGAAGGATCAGGGAAGGATCAGGGGACGGTTCTCCGATCCGCTTTAATCAGTATCAATAATGGTTTTTCTTTTTATGCGGAAAGGAGAACCATTGTTGGATAGAAGGAATGAAATATGGCACAGACGGAGCAAGAAAAACTGATAGGTGAGCATCCCAAGAATAATCATATTTTTGGGCAATGGTGGAGCTATGTTGATTTGCCAACGACAGATAGGAAGAAACACCGAAAGTTGGAGGAGAATCCTGCTTTCCGCAGTGCAGCCATTGACAAACTGGCGGAATGGATAGTGGAATCTCATGCGACAGATTTGCAACTCCGTATGATTGACAAACAAAGGGCTATACTGGACAAACATGGTCTTAGCCGTTTCGTTGATATACTTCATGTACTACCCAGAACAGATAAAACCCAGAAGGGGAACCTTGGTGAGA
The DNA here is from genome assembly GCA_012729225.1 of Bacteroidales bacterium. GTDB lineage: Bacteria > Bacteroidota > Bacteroidia > Bacteroidales > Bacteroidaceae > Minthosoma. Next base: position 1,708 of record JAAYDO010000062.1, read on the forward strand.
TAGTGCTGATAGAATATCTAAAAGAAAGCCGTCATTTTACACCATTAGTGCATAAGCTGCATTATAACCCCAACCCAGATCAGTCAATGAAGGGCGATGATGTGCTGATGTTTAAAAAGGATAATCTGACAGACGAAGTGATTTATGGGGAATGTAAATTCAGAGGTACTCCAACTGCGAATGTTGTTGATGAAATAGTAGGCAACTTGGCAGGACAAAAGAAATTACCCATATCCATGGGGTTTGTGGCCAATAGAATCGACGAGATGGGTGATCATGAATTGGCCGAACAATTGATGGATTTACAGGTGAAGATATACAACGGAGAAGTACCAGTAACCAATGTTGGCTTTCTTATCAGTAAAAGTTCCAAAAGAGCTGGCTGCGGTACATCTGCTGTAGTTGAAGATAATTTGGATACTGATAATCCACGTCTTGTAATGATTTCATTAGGGGTGGAGAAACCAGTAGATATTGTGGTGAAGGCTTTCCAAAAAGCAGACGCCATTCTTAAAAAGAAATAAGGATGTATGGCCAATTATGAGCAGATAGACAAGATAGCCAAAAGACTTAGTCTTGCGGATGCACAGAATATACAGGGACAAGCTAACGCTCGGTATATACTGTATGGTGTGCGAGAGGAACCGAAGAATTTTCCTCGGTTTAACGTTAATCTGACGGAGAAAACGCACCAACAGGCATATTTATGTCTGGAAGTGGCTTGTCGTTACTATCACGCAGGCATATTTGACAAAGCATGTGATTTCTTTGAGCGCGGAGCGGAACTACTGGAACATAATAACGTGACAGGAGTACAGGAAGACAACTTCACTAGCTTTAACAGGATGGTGGGAAGTCTGGCATACTATTGTGCCTGCCAGTATTCAAAGGCATTTATTTTACTAAAGGGCAGAGCATACGAGTCTGGTATCAGTAGGATGTTATGGTATTTTCTGACAAAGAGATTCGTAGATTTGGAAGAGAAAGCTAAGCAAATATTACTTTCATCGGAGAAAGAAGACATTGGATCAGTATATGAAATTCTGCTTGCAAGGGCGATGGAACTGACCGTAAACTATTTCTATTATGGGCAGGACAAGTATATGGAAAGTGCCATTGACACCATAAAGGATGCTACCGAACTTGCAATGCTGAGTGACGAACCTGCCATCTGGTGGTTATTGCGCCTTGTAAGAATTATAGAGGAAGGCATCCTGAAGAGCAGTTTATGGGCAAATGTCGGGCATAATCCATTGTTCAAAGTTGATGATGGTGGTTGGATTGAAGCATTCAAAAGCATAGGTATAGACTATATGCCAATCTTTGACAACAGTGCAAAGTTGAAACTACGTCAGTACATCAACTCACTATCATTCAGGAAACATCCTGTGACGGAGTTGTTCTTTTCCCAGCGAAAGGCACTGGAAAAAGTACTCGGAATAGAAGGTGCAGTTGTGAGTATGCCGACAAGTAGCGGTAAAACCAGAATAGCAGAATTGGTCATACTCCAGACGTTAATGTTTGATACGTCTTCAAAGGTGTTGTATATAGCCCCATATCGTTCGCTTTCGTATGAGATGGAGGAGACATTGAGCGTCACTTACAATCCAATGGACTATTATGTGACTCATCTATATGGCTCTGCACAATATACGGCTCTTGACAGGCAGGAAATGGAACAGGCAAGAGTGGTTATCGCTACGCCAGAAAAGGCAAAAGCCATTTTGAGAGCTAATGATGCAATGGTAGAGGAGATCCGCCTGGTGGTGATGGATGAAGGACATCTGCTCGGTGCTGGTCGGAGAGAAGTGGCAAACGAAATGTTCTCAGAGGAACTTAGGCGAATAGTTAAGGCAAATCATGGTCGGTTCCTTGTTTTGTCAGCAGTAATGCCCAATGCAGAGGATATGTCTGCTTGGCTTGCTGGAAGTAAAGAACATGTTGTTGAAGACACATGGAGGCCTTCGAGCCAGCGTTTTGGTAAGATAAGATGTTATGGGGCAAAACTTGATATTGAATGGGAGGGAGAGCCTCGCTGCTTCAATCCTTCGTTTGTGAAGACCGCGAACTTCGTTGACAAGAAGGAATTGATAGCGATGGCAGCCAAAAAGTTGTCTTCGCTCGGGTCCATTCTGCTTTACTGCCCGACACCGCCACAAGTGATGAGTAATGCAAAGGTGATGCTTGCAAAACTTGAGGATGAAGATGATGTGGACTGGGGAAATGATCCTGACTGGATTAGATTTCAGTTGGTCTGTAAGGAATGTGATGACGATGCCATATATCTGCAAATGGCCAAGAAAGGCATATTGTGCCATAGTGCAGCGCTGAAAGGCGACGTGAGAAGATACACGGAACGATTGCTTCGAAAAGGCAAAGCACAATATGTGTATGCTACCAATACTTTGGCCCAAGGAGTAAACCTTGGCGTTTCTACGGTAATTGTGGTGGGAACATTTATCAGCCCTGGTATTTATCTAACAGTACGTGATTTCTGGAATATGGCAGGAAGGGCTGGAAGGTCTTTCGTTGACACTGAGGGAAAAATACTGATAGTTTGTGATAGCAAGGACCCAAAAACAGCAAGAAAAACAAACTGGGTGGCAGATCAATTCTTGGATAGTGATTCTGTTGATAGAGTAGAGAGTGGCGTTTACCTTTGCCTACATAAGTTGAAAGAGATACAAGAGAAATTGGGTTTAGATTTTGACGAGTTACTACAGCTTATTGCGGAAAACAATTTAAGTGGGTTAGAGGGCGCTGATGAATTCTTTGAACTGGTAGATGATTCGTTGTTGGCTCTTGACTTAGCCTACAGAGATGACGAGGAAGATGATGCTAAGTGGGTGGAAGAACATTTCAGACACTCGCTTGCCGTTATACAAGAAGCAGTAGAGAATGAACGTCAAAAGAACATAGATATTTTGAAGTCAAGGGTTCGTGCTGTTAGGAAGATGACGCACGGGTCTCCTGTCCCCCAGGCATTTGCATCATCAGGAATACCGCTTGGTGTTGCGCTGTTTTTTGAGGAGCAAACTGAAAGGATGAATGCGATGGTTGAAGAGTATCTGCAATCGAATAGGAGTTTGGATGAAAAGCTATACTTCTTTTACCAGTTTGACCAATTTGTAAGTGAGATACCTTCGAGCCGGATTATTCGTTACGAGCTGGATGAACTAGAACAAATACGTGAAGCTTGGATAAAAGGTGAGCCGTTGAATAATAAACAGATGAGCGTGGCCGAGAAATATTATGGCTATACAATAACGTGGTTTATGAATGCTCTTGCCGCTCGTCATGCCATGATGGAAGAGGAAGAATATAAAGAATTCTATGAAGAGATGAGTCTTGTTGCCCAATATGGATTGCCAACACGATGGGCTGTGCAGATTTATCTTAGTGGCATAAGTTCGCGTAAAGTCTCCGCAGAATTAGCTGCGAAGCTTGATGAGCCAGACGATGTGTCAAGGTTGAGCTACGTGGCTCGTTATATTGAGCAAAATGCCGATGTGATTAGCAAAAGCAAGGACTTTTCACGTTTAGCGAAAGAATGGGTAGCAGCTTTGAAGGTGCGTCCTGCTGTTAATTCTGCGACCATTCCAAGTATCCCCAAGTTTAGAATTAACGGAACGGATAAAGATATGGAATACGAAAGGTTGCTTTGCAAGAGATATGGGGATAGTACCTATCTGTGTTCGGTTGATATGAAGTATCATTTCCCTGTAAAGGAAAAGGAGAACATGCCGTTCTCAAAGGTGGCAGATATTCCAGGCGTGTTCTTTAGACGTGAGGGAAGTTCTTGGATAATGGATTGCCATAATCCGTATGTGGAAGTGAATTTGGATAATATATATGAGGGTAAATAATGGCGCATCATAAGAAAAAAAGAATCCGTGGGCGTGCTCCGAAAAGGAAGAGGCATAGAAAGTCGAGGAGAGAGAGGAAGAGAAGAAGGTTAGTTCTGCTTAATAAATATGAACCAATTAGCCCCGATACTGATATTAAGAAATTCAGGATTGCGGTTGTCGAGTCATTGTCAGAGGACGAGATTCATACTGGCACAAAATTATATGAGGGTGAATTAAAACCATTGACTGTCAGTGATGATTCACTTACAGCTTCTTTACATACTGTAAATGATAAAGCTGAATTCGAGAAATCGATACAAGAAATAATAAACAGTTTATGTGGTGACGAACTAGTAACACTTCATGTGGAAGCTCACGGTGCGGGAGAAGAAGGTATTCTTCTTTCATCTGGCGAGATCCTTGGATGGAAAGATTTCATGGATAGTTGTAGAATCTTGAATGAGGTGTTAAGTGGACTGTTAATAGTAACCCTGTCAATGTGCAATTCCTTGCCAATATTAGGTTGCATTGATCCGACAAAGAGAGCACCATTTAAAGCTATACTTTTGACTAATAGAGATGTGACTGTTGATGAAGTGGAGCGAGGCTTTATAGCATTTTATAGGCGCACCCGACAAACCCTGTGGGGAGAATGTACGGATGCTAACCCAAAAACTGTCGCTAAACGATACACGATTGAAAAAAAGTTAGTACCTTTGCAGTATGAATCGTAACAGCAATATAAACA
>JAAYDO010000183.1 GCA_012729225.1 Bacteroidales bacterium
CTTTGTTGCGTTTTATATTGCATGTTGTAAAGATACGAAAACTTTACGACATAACGAAGCCCTGGCTTGAGAAAGTCGGGGCTTTGATATAAAAAAAGGATGTGCCTATTTTGACACACCCTCTTCTTATTATATATATAATGTATAGAAGAGATTTGCAGGATGAAGAGTTGCTGAATGGAGAATTTATCCCGAACCGAGGTCTTAGTTTTATTCACTCTCTTCATCGAATCAAGAATGCGAGTTTGACGAACTTAGGTTGATTGCTGAACTTGAAAAGAAAAACAGGCATATATCCGTGACTGGCAACCATATATAGTAGAAAAGCGGCAACCATATGGTAGATGAGTAGCAACCATATGGTTGATGAGTAGTAACCATATGGTATTTGCTTACGAACCATATAGATAGTCAGAGCAAAAATGATGTGCTTTAGAGAAAAGGGGTGTTCGTTATAAGCACGACAAGTAAACTGGTTTGGGATGATCTTTCAGAAGAGAGCATATCCCGAACTGGCGTAGTAAATATAATGAGACATTTTTAATGTCAATCACAGCACAATTCATATTAGAAAGGAAAATCTAATCAACCGATTTAGGGTTTATCTAATCAAGAGTTGCTTGGCAACTTCCCAAATCACAATGCCAGCCGTGGTGCTCACATTCAGCGAATGTTTTGTACCATACTGAGGAATCTCGATACAGCCGTCCGAAGCATCCACCACTTCCTGATGCACGCCCTTCACTTCGTTGCCCATGATGATGGCATATTTGCCAGGCTTCAGCTGCATGTCCTGCAACATGGTTGATCCTTCACACTGTTCAATGCTCAATACCCGATAGCCTTCCTTGTGCAATGCCTCCACTGCTTCCATAGCCGTGGGAAAATACTTCCAGTTCACCGTTTCCTCAGCACCCAGAGCCGTCTTATGGATTTCGGCATGAGGTGGTTGGGCAGTGATGCCGCACAAATAGATAGCCTCCACGCGAAAAGCATCAGACGTGCGAAACACGCTGCCTACATTATACATACTTCTCACATCATCCATTACAATGATGAGAGGCATCTTCTCTGCCACATGAAACTCTTCTGCGTTCATGCGTCCCATTTCGTCAATCTTCAGTTTTCGCATTTCCTTGATTTCTTTCCGAGATGAAAGCATTTCTTTGACTACATCTGTCCTGATTCTATAAGGAGAATAGCCCTTTCTGTCAGTCTGTCATCCACCTCGGCATCATATTCTTTCTTTAGGCTTGCGCCAAACAAAGAGGCAAAGGCATTGTAGAAGCCTGCCTTGAAGTTACCCATATATTTCTTGATGAGGTCATAGCTCGTCATGTCACATTGGCGGTCAATAAGTTTGATGAGGAGTTTACCCTGCGCAAAGGTGAGTTTCTTCAGTTGTGGATAGTACTTCGCTTTCAGTTCCTTCTCCTGTTGCTTCATATACAGATCCTTCTCCCTTTTGCTGGGGAGAGAGTCCATGTGGGCAATGGTCTGGTTCACTGTCTCGCGAATTTCACATGCAATAGGGTACACCTTCTTGATGTTGTTGGCTATCTTGTAGTATTTCTTGGCTTGACGTTCGTTCTTGAATACCAGTTTCTTGAACACATAGAAGTCGTCAAACATGAAACTTGGAATCCTCTCTCCGTCATACTCTACCATGCCGGTATAGTATGTTCTGTGTGAGAAGATAGGAGCACCTGTCATGATTCTGTCGGTTTCGGCATCAGACTTGATCTGTGCCACACACCACAGAGGAGCCATTGCCAACAGGACAACCCAAATGGATAAGATGAAAAAATGACGTCTGTACATTTTTCTAAAGGAAGTGTTGCTTTCTCCTTGGTTTTGTTGCAAAATTAGCAAGAAAAATGCATATATTGTTTTTTTTCACTTTTTGTAACTATGGCTTTTAACCATTTTTAGTTATAAACGCCTTTTTACAAAGGTTTCTTCATCTTATTTACCTCTGACAATCTTCTTGATTTCATTGAGTTTGTTCAGTGCCTCCAGTGGAGTCAAGGCGTTGATGTCCAGTCCCAGAATCTCATCACGCACTTGGCAGAGCACAGGATCATCCAATTGGAAGAAACTGAGTTGAGCCTCTCCACTGCCTGATGCCTGAATGTTTTCGGTCTTAGGGCGACTGATGCCATCTCCCGAGTTGTTTGCTTCCAGTTCCTTCAACACCTGTTCGGCTCTCTTCACCACCGAAGGAACCATACCGGCAATCTTTGCCACATGAATACCAAAGGAATGTTCGCTACCTCCTGCCACCAGTTTGCGCATGAAGATGACTCTGCCATTGATTTCCTTCACGCTCACATTGTAGTTCTTCACCCTCTGTAGCGATTTCTCCATCTCGTTGAGTTCATGATAGTGGGTGGCAAAGAGTGTGCGTGCATGAGCAGAAGGGTTCTCGTGGATGTATTCTACAATCGACCATGCAATGGAGATGCCGTCATAGGTAGAAGTGCCTCTGCCCAACTCGTCAAAGAGCACGAGCGAACGTGCGCTTAAATTGTTCAGAATGCTGGCTGCTTCATTCATCTCCACCATAAAGGTAGATTCGCCCACCGAGATATTGTCTGAAGCTCCCACACGTGTAAAGATTTTATCTGTCAGCCCAATCCTCGCACTGTCTGCTGGCACAAAACTACCTATCTGTGCCAAAATAGAGATGAGGGCAGTCTGTCTCAACAGAGCCGACTTACCTGCCATGTTAGGTCCTGTCAATATGATGATTTGCTGAGAGTCTGAGTCTAGATAGAGATCGTTGGCCACATACTCTTCCCCCACAGGCATCTGTCGTTCAATCACAGGGTGACGTCCTTGCTTGATGTCTATGACCATGCTCTCATCCACCACAGGGCGGTTGTACCGATAGTCCCTTGCTGCTATGGCAAACGACAGCAAGCAGTCTATCTGTCCTATGCAGGTGGCATTCTGCTGGATTTGTGGAATATAGTTGGCAGCATCCGCCATCAGATGGCCATAGAGACTCATCTCCAGCGAAAGAATCTTCTCCTCTGCCCCCAGTATTTTCTCCTCATACTCCTTCAGCTCCTGTGTAATATAGCGTTCCGCCTGAGTCAATGTCTGCTTTCTTATCCAGTCTTGAGGCACCAGATCCTTATAGGTGTTGCGCACTTCCATATAGTAGCCAAACACATTGTTGAATCCAATCTTCAGGCTCTGAATGCCTGTTGCCTCTGCCTCTCTCTGCTGTATCTGCAGGAGATAGTCTTTACCTGAATAGGCTATCTGTCTCAGTTCGTCCAGTTCTCCACTCACTCCGTCGGCTATCACCCCTCCTTTGTTCATCAAGATTGGAGGATTGGGATTCAGTTCCTTCTCTATGCGCTCACGCAACGGCAAACACGCATCCAACTGCTCCGCCATGCGCTGCAGGCTTTCGCTGTCCGTCTGCTGACAAAGGTTCTTGATAGGCTCAATCGCCTTGAGTGCCACCATCAGTTGCACCATCTCTCGTGGGTTCACACGACCCACAGCAATCTTGCTCGCTATACGCTCCAAATCGCCAATCTGATGCAGATATTCCTCCACCGAGTCGCGTAGGTCAGGCTCACGGAAGAAATGTTCCACCACATTCTGTCGCTCTACGATAGGCTTCACATCTTTCAGTGGAAACACCATCCAACGTCTCAGCATGCGTGCTCCCATAGGGCTTACAGTCTTGTCTATCACCGACAGAAGACTGTTGCCACCCTCATTCATGGAGTTCAGCAATTCAAGGCTTCTCACCGTAAACTTATCCATCCTCACATATCTGTTCTCCTCAATCTGACGGATATTCCTGATGTGGGCAATGTGCGTGTGTAGTGTCTGTTCCAGATAGTAGAGGATAGCACCCGCAGCCACAACACCATTCTTCAGGTGCTCCACGCCAAAGCCCTTCAAGTTCTTTGTACCAAAGTGTGAGAGCAATTTCTTTCTTGCTGCCTCATCGGTATAAATCCAGTCGTCCAGTTCAAAAGTGAAGAACTTATTGCCAAAGATGGTTTCAAACCCCTGTCGCTTGCCTCTCTCAAAGAGCACTTCCTTAGGCGAGAAATTCGTCAGAAGTTTATCCACATAGTCCGTTGTGCCCTCGGCACACAGAAACTCACCTGTAGAAATATCCAGCAATGCCACACCACAAGCCGATTTGCCAAAGAAGACAGAAGCCAAGAAGTTATTTTCCTTTGTGCTCAACACATTGTCTGTCATTGCCACACCTGGCGTTACCAGTTCTGTAATACCCCTCTTCACCAGTTTCTTTGCCAGCTTTGGGTCTTCCAACTGATCACAGATAGCCACACGCTTGCCCGCCCTGATCAACTTGGGCAGATGAGCATCCAGTGCATGATAAGGGAAACCCGCCATTGCTGTTCCGCTCGCTGTTGATCCTGCCACACTGCTTCTTCTCGTCAGCGTGATGCCCAGAATCTCAGCAGCCACTGCCGCATCCTCATTATAGGTTTCATAAAAGTCTCCACACCTAAACAACAGCAAAGCATCAGGGTGCTTTGCCTTCAAGTCATAGAATTGCTTCATCATCGGTGTGAGTTCTTCCTTCTTTGCCATGTGCTCTTTTCTATTTTATTTATTTGCAAAGGTACTGCAAAAAATTGAGTTATCGAGGAAAAAGAAAAGATTTTATTTGATTTCCCGAGTGTGAGAATTTGCAAGAACATGTGTTCTTCGGCTTTAGAAGAAGGGTGGAAGCATGTCGAAGCGAGCCTGACAAGTTTTGTTGCTGAACGAATACATCCAGAAAGTAAATTGAGTTTGGCAAAACGTGGAGAAATGGTATCCGATCATGTCCATTACAATAATTCAAGCAAAAAAATGTGTCCCATAACAAGCAAGAGCAAAACATAGGGAAAGGAGAATGAGGAAATGTGAGGTTGAGGCTGTAAGAAAAGAGAACCTGCAATTGTGAGGTCCGAATTTGTATAACATAAATGCGGATAACCTCGATAGTTTTCTTTTCACATCCCAAGAAACAATTCTTGGGATGTGAAAATTGGGCACTCAAGAGGGTTCATTCTTGAGGCGGTTTAATCTTAATGATTAACTCTAAAATCTCTAAGGCATAAAGGGCGTGAATTAGTCGAACTCGCGTTAATGAATGAGTTGTTGTAATGCCGGCTCTCCACCCTTGAAGGAGGTTGGTTTATCCACTTGCTTTGCCACATCAGCATATTCTTCCATCAGGTCATTTCTCCATAGAGTAAAGAGATTCTGTCAGGTTTTGTTGCCGTGCAGCCTGTCCAAAAATCTTTATATATTATTTAAACACAATGGTTTATGGAAGCGTAAGAATGCGATGCTCATAAGGTCGAAAATGCACGCATGGTTCGTGGGGCATCGCACCATTGTTCGTTTGCCATTGAACAATGCTTCGTTGGAGCATGAAGAATGCTTCAATCATTTGATATGTCAGATGGGAGAAAAAGCCTGCCACTCCACCCTCTCAAACGCTTGCTGTTTTTTACCCTTCTCAAAGAACAAGGGTGGGGTGTGGTAATCTTCTCTTGTCATTTGTCATATCCTCTTAAAATGGATGTGATGGCTAAAATAAGGAGATGGCATGACAAAATGAACCCCGAAAGTTATTGTGTCTAACTTTCGGGGTTGCATGAGTGATACCTCTCCTTTTTTAGGGATAGGAATGGATAATTAATCTTCAGTAGTCTCTTCCACCTCTTTTCCTGTTCCTTCTGCCTCTTCTCCTTTTTCTTTAGAAGTAGGCATGAACTCTTTACCTGTAATCACATCCATAATCTTCTTCTCAATCTCGTCGGCAAGTTCTGGATTGTCAATCAGGAGTTGCTTGGTTGCATCACGACCCTGCCCTAACTTGGTCTCTCCGTAGTTATACCAAGAGCCTTTCTTGCCAAGAATCTTGGTATCTACACCGAGATCTACAATCTCGCCTGTCTTACTGATACCTTCGCCATACATGATGTCGAATTCGCAGCGACGGAATGGAGGAGCTACCTTGTTTTTCACAACCTTGACCTTGGTGAGGTTGCCGAGCACCTCATCGCCATTCTTGATGGCTGTGCTCTTACGCACATCTATGCGCACACTGGCATAGAACTTGAGGGCATTACCACCAGTGGTGGTTTCTGGGTTGCCAAATGAGATGCCAATCTTCTCGCGCAATTGGTTGATGAAGATGCAGGTGGTGTTGGTCTTGCTGATGGTGCCTGTCAGTTTGCGGAGGGCTTGGCTCATGAGACGAGCGTGAAGACCTACCTTGTTGTCTCCCATATCGCCTTCTATCTCTGCCTTAGGAGTGAGGGCAGCCACAGAGTCCACCACGATGATATCAACAGCACTGGAGCGGATGAGCTGGTCTGCTATTTCGAGAGCCTGCTCGCCATTGTCGGGTTGGGAGATGAGGAGTTCGTCGGTATTGACGCCCAACTTCTCCGCATAGAAGCGGTCGAAGGCGTGCTCAGCATCGATGAATGCTGCCACACCGCCTGTTTTCTGGCATTCTGCTATAGCATGGATGGCAAGTGTGGTCTTACCAGATGACTCTGGACCGTAGATCTCAATGATGCGCCCTTTGGGGTAGCCACCCACGCCAAGTGCTGCATTAAGCCCGATAGAGCCTGTGGGAATCACATCAATCTTCTCAACCTTCTCTTCGCCCATCTTCATGATAGAGCCTTTGCCGAAGTTTTTCTCAATATTTTCCATTGCAGCCTGAAGTGCTTTGAGCTTCTGCTGCTGTGGAGTCATTTTTTCTTCTTTCTTATCTTTTGCCATTGTCTGTGCTTTGTATGGAGTTGAGATGTGGGTTTTTCGGGAGGAGAAACCCTGCTACCTCATCGTTTATCATTTATCACTTCTATATATTCTTTCTGTTCACTGTTAGTCAAACTCAAGGTCGCCATCGAAGATTTCGTGCCATGGAAGACCCTGCTTGTTGAGTTGCTCCATGAATGGATCAGGGTCGAACTCTTCAACGTTCCACACACCAGGACGCTTCCAAATGCCCTTCATGAACATCATGGCGCCAATCATGGCTGGCACGCCTGTGGTGTAGCTGACACCCTGCATGCCTGTCTCTTCATAGGCTGCACGGTGTGAGCAGTTGTTATAGACGTAGTAGGTATGCTCCTTACCATCTTTGACACCTCGGATGCGACAGCCGATAGAGGTCTGTCCTTCGTAGTTCTCTCCCAATTCCTGTGGGTTGGGTAGTACAGCCTTGAGGAACTGCAGGGGCACAATCTTGACTTTGACTGGACCGCTTCCGTCGGCTGCTTCGGCTGTGTATTCAACTTCGTCGATGCGTGACATGCCGATGTTTTGAATCACCTCAAGATGCTTGAGATAGGGAGCACCGAAGGTCATCCAGAAGCGTGCGCGCTTGATGGTAGGATAGTTCTTGACAAGCGACTCAAGTTCCTCATGGTGAAGGAGGTAGGACTCCTTAGGACCAATCTCTGGATAGTTGAGTGGCTGATGGAATTCAAGCGGTTCGGTCTCTATCCATTTGCCGTCTTCCCAGTAGAGACCTTTTTGTGTAATCTCACGGATATTAATTTCAGGATTGAAGTTGGTGGCAAATGCTTTGTGGTGATCACCTGCGTTGCAGTCCACGATGTCGAGATAGTGAATCTCGTCAAAGTGGTGCTTGGCAGCATAGGCTGTGTAGATGGAGGTCACGCCAGGGTCAAATCCGCAGCCAAGGATAGCTGTGAGACCAGCCTGCTCAAATCGCTCCTTGAAGGCCCATTGCCAGGAGTACTCGAAGTGTGCCTCATCTTTTGGTTCATAGTTGGCTGTGTCGAGATAATTGACTCCGCTCTGCAAACATGCCTCCATGATGGTGAGATCCTGATAGGGAAGGGCGAGGTTCATCACGATGTCGGGCTTTACTTCGTTGAAGAGCTTCACGAGTTCATCCACATTGTCAGCATCTACCTGTGCGGTCTTGATGCTGCCCTGAGGCACCAGCCCCTTGTCTTCTATTGATTTTGCCAACACCTTGCACTTAGACTCTGTGCGGCTGGCGATAGTGATGTCGGTAAACACATCGCTGTTCTGAGCAACCTTATGAGCAGCTACAGAGGCAACGCCTCCAGCACCGATGATAAGAACTTTTCCCATTGATGATATGATATTTTTATGTTGTTGATATTCGGATACAAAGATACTATAAAATGCTGGATTATTGGTGAGGAAAGGGAAATTAATTCGCAATATAGATGTAATTAGGCCACCAGCATGGCGAAATACATTTTCGACAGATAGATTTATTTTCTGCCAAAATCTGCTGGTATCTCACCCCACTCCTCTGTGGGCCATTTGATGATGGGATTCTGATAGGTGTTTTCATGAAGCCATTTCTCTGCCCTGTCAATGAGTTGGTGGAGTGTTTCAGTCTTGGCATTGCGCTCAAGAGTGGTCTTGCACTTGCGTCGTCTCACCCAAAGTTGGGCATTCACACTGTCGCTGTAGATAGGTGTGGTGTGGAGACCTTTCTGCTTGAGAAGGGCGAGACCATGCACGATGGCAAGGAATTCTCCAATATTGTTAGTGCCAAACACAGGACCATAGTGAAAGATTTCCTTGCCTGTGCGCAGATACACACCTCTATATTCCATCTTGCCAGGATTGCCGCTGCAGGCCGCATCTACAGCAATAGCCTCGTTGATAGCCCCTGCAGGGAGCGGACGGGGTGAAGGAATGATTCTTCCTGTCTTGGAGGAGGTGTTCTTTTCTGATTGGGAAGAGAAAGAGGATTGACCCGTTTGGGATGAACATGAGCCCTCTGTTTTTTGTGTCTGAAAATTCTCATATCCTTGTTCATAGGCTTCTTCGGCTTCCGCCTCTGTCTTGAACGACTGGTATTTAGAGCCAGACACTCCTTCCACAGCCTTTTTGCAAGCCTCCCATGAGGTATATACTCCCTCGCCGTTTCCTTGCCACACTACATAAAACTTTTGTTTTGCCATTCTATCCTTTCTTTGGAGGACAAAGTTACGATTAAGTGAGTACAATACAAAATGAAAAAGAAGTTTTTTCATTTTTATTGTTGAGTGTAAGTAGGTTGGGCGTAAGCAGACGTTCAATGAAGTGAGTATAAGGCATGAAGTGAAAGATATTCTTTTTACTTGTGATGAACATATTCTTTTATCCAAACATGAGTTTCTTGTGTCGAACTCACGTGATTCATAAGTATAATGCCCATCCCAACCATCAATAGGCATCAGTCACTATCTAATACAGAATTGTCGTAAACTCTTTTCATCTTATGTGTGGGTTTAGTGTATTTGATGAATCAAAAAAAGTAGCACCCGATAAATCGGATGCCACTTTTATATATAGGATAATTATTTCCTGTGGATTAGATCTTTGGGCCAGCAGCTACGAGTGCCTTACCTGCTTCGTTAGTAGTGTACTTGTCGAAGTTCTTGATGAAGCGAGCAGCGAGATCCTTTGCCTTCTCCTCCCAGATAGAAGCCTCTGCGTAAGTGTTGCGTGGGTCGAGGATTGCTGGGTTTACATTTGGAAGAGCTGTAGGAACTACGAAATCGAAGAATGGGATTGTCTTAGTCTCAGCCTTGAGGATAGAGCCATCGAGGATTGCGTCGATGATACCACGAGTATCTGGAATAGAGATACGCTTGCCTGTACCGTTCCAACCTGTATTGACGAGGTATGCCTTAGCACCGCTCTTCTCCATCTTCTTCACGAGTTCCTCAGCGTACTTAGTTGGGTGCAACTCAAGGAAAGCCTGACCGAAGCAAGCAGAGAATGTTGGAGTAGGCTCTGTGATGCCACGCTCTGTACCTGCAAGCTTAGCTGTGAAGCCAGAGAGGAAGTAGTACTGAGTCTGTTCTGCAGAGAGGATAGATACTGGAGGAAGTACACCAAATGCGTCAGCAGAAAGGAAGATAACGTTCTTTGCTGCTGGAGCAGATGATCCTGGCTGGATGTTGTTGATGTGGTTGATTGGATAAGAAACACGAGTGTTCTCAGTCTTGCTCTTGTCCTTGAAGTCGATAGTGCCATCAGCAGCTACAGTTACATTCTCCAAGAGTGCGTCACGCTTGATAGCAGCGTAGATGTCTGGCTCGTGCTCCTTGCTCAGGTCAATCACCTTAGCGTAGCAACCACCTTCGAAGTTGAAGACACCGTTGTCATCCCATCCGTGCTCGTCGTCACCAATGAGGCGGCGCTTAGGATCAGTAGAAAGAGTAGTCTTGCCTGTTCCTGAAAGACCGAAGAAGATAGCAGTGTTCTCACCGTTCATGTCGCAGTTTGCAGAGCAGTGCATAGATGCAATACCCTTCAGAGGAAGGTAGTAGTTCATCATTGAGAACATACCCTTCTTCATCTCACCACCGTACCATGTATTGACAATAACCTGCTCCTTGCTGGTAGTGTTGAAAGCCACGCAAGTCTCAGAGTTCAAACCGAGTTCTGCATAGTTCTCCACCTTTGCCTTAGAAGCATTATATACTACGAAGTCTGGCTCGAAGTTGGCAAGTTCCTCTGCAGTAGGCTGGATGAACATGTTAGTCACGAAGTGTGCCTGCCATGCAACCTCTACGATGAAGCGAACAGCCATACGAGTGTCCTTGTTTGCACCACAGAAAGCATCTACCACATAAAGATTCTTGTTGCTGAGCTCCTTCTTTGCGATGTCCTTAACTGTAGCCCAAGTCTCTTCTGACATAGGGTGGTTGTCGTTCTTGTAACCATCAGTAGTCCACCATACGGTATCCTTAGAGTTTGCATCCATCACGATGTACTTGTCCTTGGGTGAACGACCAGTATAAATACCTGTCAGTACGTTCACTGCACCGAGTTCAGTTTCCTGACCTTTCTCGAAACCTTCGAGAGATGGATCAATTTCTGCCTTGTAGAGCTCCTCGTAAGAAGGATTGCGAGAGATCACTGTGCTGCCAGTGATTCCATACTTTGTCAAATCTAATGCCATAGTACTTAATTATTATAATTATATGAATTAATAAATCTCTTTTTACCGAAAAATATAGAATGGAATCTGACCAAATAGGGATTTGACTTCTCCTGAAAAACGGGTTTCTCCTAAGTCGGCAGACCAATACCAACCACAAAGGTACGGATTTTTTCTTTAACACAAAGTTTGTCGTCTTCTTATTTATATTTTTTTAA
>JAAYDO010000080.1 GCA_012729225.1 Bacteroidales bacterium
ATAGTTATTAACTTCATCAACAGCATATCAATATCAACATACATTTTAAAAGATTTTTTTAAAAAGAAGAATATATTATATATATGTGTACAGATGCAGGATGAGATGATGGGTTTTCTGAAGTGTCACTTTTTTGTGACACAATGTCACCTTTGTCAGTATATATATGAAGATGGTATTATATTTGTATTGTAAATGATTGGAATTCAAAATAAATTATATATACATTTCATATTAAATCACAAAAAAATGAACATTCAACCATTAGCAGACAGAGTACTTGTACTCCCAAAACCTGCGGAAGAAAAAACTGTCGGTGGAATCATTATTCCTGACACTGCAAAAGAAAAGCCCCTTCAGGGTGAAGTTGTTGCTACTGGAAACGGTACAAAAGATGAGGAAATGATTGTCAATGTTGGCGATCAGGTTCTTTATGGAAAGTACTCTGGCACTGAATTGGAATATGAAGGTGTGAAGTACCTGATGATGCGTCAGAGCGACGTATTGGCTATTCTTAAATAATTCATAAATAGATGGAAAGGTTTTTGTAATGATATAAACCTTCTCTTTCTATAACTATTAAATTTCAACACAATTATGGCTAAAGATTTAAAATTCAATATTGAAGCTCGTGAACAACTCAAAAAGGGTGTTGATGAACTTGCTAATGCAGTGAAGGTTACTTTAGGTCCTAAAGGACGTAATGTAATCATTGAGAAGAAATTTGGTGCTCCACACATCACTAAGGATGGTGTGACAGTGGCAAAAGAAATAGAATTGTCTGATCCATTCCAGAACACTGGTGCTCAGTTGGTGAAGAGTGTGGCATCTAAGACAGGTGATGATGCTGGTGATGGTACTACTACTGCCACTGTATTGGCTCAGAGCATTGTGGCTACTGGTCTGAAGAACGTGGCTGCTGGCGCTAATCCAATGGACATCAAGCGTGGTATTGACAAGGCTGTGTCTAAGGTGGTAGAGCACATCAAGGCTCAGAGCGAACAGGTGGGTGATGACTATGACAAGATTGAGCAGGTAGGTACTGTATCTGCCAACAACGATAGTGAGATTGGTAAACTCATTGCTGATGCTATGAAAAAGGTGAGCAAGGATGGTGTCATCACTATCGAGGAAGCAAAGGGCCGTGAGACAACAATCGGTGTTGTGGAAGGCATGCAGTTTGATCGTGGTTATCTATCTCCATACTTTGTTACGAATACAGAGAAGATGGAGTGTGAGATGGAAAATCCACTCATCCTCATCTATGACAAGAAGATTTCCAATCTTCAGGAGTTTCTTCCTATATTGAACCCTGCTGCTCAGACAGGTCGTCCAATCCTCGTGATTGCAGAAGATGTGGAGAGCGAGGCTTTGACCACTCTCGTTGTAAACCGTTTGCGTACCCAGTTGAAGATTTGTGCTGTCAAGGCTCCAGGCTTTGGCGATCGTCGCAAGGCAATGTTGGAGGATATTGCTGTACTGACAGGTGGTGTGGTCATCTCTGAGGAGAAGGGCTTGAAGTTGGAACAGGCTACCATCGAAATGCTTGGTTCTTCAGAGAAAGTCACTATTACAAAGGACAATACAACAATTGTAGGTGGCAAGGGCGACAAGCAGGGCATTCAGGATCGTGTGAACCAAATCAAGAATGAAATCAAGAATTCCACTTCTGACTACGACAAAGAAAAGCTTCAGGAACGTCTTGCTAAACTTTCTGGTGGTGTGGCTGTGCTTTATGTAGGTGCTGCTTCAGAGGTTGAAATGAAGGAAAAGAAAGACCGTGTGGATGATGCTCTCTGCGCTACTCGTGCAGCAATCGAGGAAGGTATTGTTCCTGGTGGTGGTGTAGCCCTCATTCGTGCTATTGAAAGCCTTGAGAATTTGGAAGGCGAGAATGCAGATGAGACCACAGGTATCAAGATAGTCATGCGTGCTATTGAAGAGCCTCTCCGCCAGATTGTAGAGAACGCAGGTCTTGAGGGTTCTGTAGTGGTAGAGAAAGTACGCAATCAGAAAGGTGACTTCGGTTATAATGCACGCAAGGATACCTATGAGAACCTTCGTGAGTCTGGTATCATCGACCCAGCCAAGGTTTGCCGTGTCGCTCTTGAGAATGCTGCTTCTATCGCTGGCATGTTCCTTACCACAGAATGTGTGATTTGCGATGCTAAGGAAGATAAGCCAGAGATGCCAATGGGTGGTGCTCCAGGCATGGGTGGCATGATGTAATCAATTAATTTAATATAGTAGGAATCGTCCAGTTAATCATATAACTGGGCGATTCTTTTTAAAACTGGTTTTATCATGTATTTTTCCATCATTGTATCAAAAAACTTACAGAATTGAAAATAGGCGTAGCTAAATAAGTTGGACTTACACTGACACAGGAGGAACTTTTGAAACTATATTCTATTAAAGTGTAATAAAATTCATCAAACGATATATGAAGTGAAGAATTAACTCAAGTTTGATGAATTTACCATACGCTGCCTCAATTATTAGGAGGTTTAAATGAAAGTAGATGTGTATGTGGATGAAATGGAAGGTGAATCCTGTTATTTTAGGGATTGTCGTTTAATTCAGAGAAATTGATATCGTTTGACGAGGGTATGCCATCAGAGGCTGCCCTCGTCTGCATTTTATCTGAGTTTTGTCGTTATTTGAGTTGTTTTTCGTGTTGTCAGGGC
>JAAYDO010000107.1 GCA_012729225.1 Bacteroidales bacterium
GAGGAATGTATTGGGTTCAGCCCGGCCAAAGAGCACAGAAGGCCGAAAGGCGGCAGGGGTGGGGCATGATATTCGGCCTATCCAGCGACGGGCGGCTATATATCTATTTCGATTGGCCATTGGCCTGGCAGCTGCATAACGGTGTCCGGTGGTGGTAGCGTGGGCTACCCTTCTTTTTGGCGCGCGCTGATAACAATTGTTATCTAGGCGCGCCACACCGAAACATATTTAAGCATATACGATCACGGTATTTTGGTGTTCCGGATGGTCACTAAAACACAAGAAGAGAATGCCAAATTCGCTTTGGCCCAATGGATCGAGTCTCCCAATACCACGGTGCTGTGGGAGAAGAAAAACGCATTTGGCAAGCCCGTTTTTGAGTGCAACCGGGCGGAAAGACCAGATCTTATCATTCATTCACCACGCGGTGATATAGCCGTTGAGGTCAAAAGCGCGACGAGCATGGCCAATGTAATAGATGGTATGGGCCAATTGCTGCGATATGCTACCGGAGATCTTGAATTTTCGTATGATGGGGAAAAATTAAATCCGGTATGCTATGTATTGGCGACTGAATGCTCCCCCATGGGAAAGCTGTTTGCGTTTGAAAAGAAGTTTGTGCCCCGATCGGAAGGTAAGAATTATGCGGCGCAACAGGGGCAAATCCCTCTAAACGAATATCGCTATACGCACATGGCACTAAGAACTTTGTGGCGGTTCTGTGATAATGAGGTTCGGAGCCATGGTTGGATATGGTCAAGGGGGATGGGCTTTCTTTTATCAGGACTCTTGAATAGCCCCAACGATATCTCGCCCATGATCCAGGCCAAACTCGCGAAAACCCAATATATCCGGGGCATCTAAGCATGAAGACCTCGACCGATTTAACCGTCGAGCACTATCGACGCGAAGAGGTCAAGAATATCATTTTAAAGAACACATCTTTCGTTGATGGGTCTTGGAGGGCGCTAAACGGCGATTTTGTAGTATGGTACAAGTATCTTGATGATAACCGCATACGGTTGTTAAATTCACAAGATGATTATGAATATGTGACCAACAACCACCGGGTTCTATATTCGACGCTGAATGTTTTTAAAAAGGATCTCAAAAGCAAGTCTCCCTTGAAGAAGGATATCACAAGCGAAAATCCATTGGGCACTCCGGCGGAAACCATTGGATACACTCTTGGGGTTGACATAGATAAAACTGGTATGTTCAAGATAGAAGAAGCGCAAGAAGCCTTGAACCACGCGGCGGCATTCTTGGTCCGGAAGTTGGAGGATGCTGGTATCCACCGAAGCGTTTGGGTGCTATTCAGCGGAGGTGGAATTTATGTGGAGATCCACCACTCGATATGCAGACCTGGAGATGATTGTCAAGGAAAAGACCGGGTTGAGTTTTATGAGATCATAACCGACAGGTTCAACCGGTTCATAACCGAAACCGAAGAAGAGTTTAAAAGAAATTTTCCGGAAGATGGGCAAAAAGTAAAGTTCGATTCTCTGAATAACGCAAAGCGCGTATTCAAAAGCATATTATCTATACATAAGCGACTGCCGTATGCGGTGGTGCCTCTTGATCGCGATGCCATAAAAATTGATTTGACGGTGGCATCATTGCCGCTTGGAAATGACATACTGAAACAAGCGGCTGCTTGGTATTCAAGCTATGATCCAGAAGAAAGGACCCCGCTGTTCAAACTTCTAGACCAATACCCGGAACCCGATGAGAAGAAGAGAAAGGCAAGCTTCCGCGAAGTGTACCGCGCGCCGGGCAAAGAAGGATTCGAAGTTTTTCCGCCGTGCATGCTCCACATTATTGAAAATGAGAATCATGGTGCGGGCAGAACCCGGTTCAGTGGACTTCTGTCATCATTCTTATACCAGATGGGTTGGCAAGAAGACGA
>JAAYDO010000165.1 GCA_012729225.1 Bacteroidales bacterium
AGAATGCTTGCCACGCCTTTATGGAGCAATGAGGATGAGGGAGTGAAAAATCTCCTCAAACAATGGTCGGACAACTTCAGCAGTACGGATAATTGGGATGGATACACTGGATTTTGGAGCATTAAGGAAAACACTCTCTATTTAGACAGTATCAGACCTGACAAAGGGCAAACACTCTATCCTGCCAAGATGCCAGAGTTCAAGAAATATCTACGAGGGGGAAGAGTCGTAGCCTCATGGGTGACAGACACATTGAGAATCGTGTTTGGCACGCAGATTTATTATGAACATTCAGGATTTAACAGATACTACGAACACGAGGAATTTGTGGCTGTGAAGAACGGAGTGGTCGGAACTGTCCAATCTTATGACCAGAAATGTATCTTCGAGGAGAAGACAGAGCTGGAGATGGCACAACTGTATCCACCTTTCAATAAAAGCCTCGAAGAGAAGTTGAAGAAACAGTTTCCTGATATCACCCACCAGCGATATTTGATTTACAGAGTCCGTTACACAGGCGCAGACCCAACTTCTCCCACAGGCATAACCTTCACCATCAGAAATGAAGAGAATATGGACAAGAATCTCGTAACTTTCCTCAAGCAAGAAATCGGATCTTTTCTTCTCGAACATCATGTGCAACCACTCTATCTCATCAAAGGAAAACCTTGGTATAGCAACTCTACCTTCCCGTTCTTGTAATCAATACATCAAGCGATAAAAGGACTTGGGAAACGAAGATGGAAGGAGATTGGTGCATCTCGACATGGGGTATGAAGGATTTATCCCAAATCGGTCATTAGAGATCTGGGGATTTTTTTCGAACTCCTATCGAAGCCTTATCGAAGGCATATCGAAGGGTCGCAGAAGCATGGAGAGGGTGCATTACAGGCAAGATTGTCTCACTTGTCTCAATCACAATTCCCCAGACATGCACTATAGCGCAAGAGGCAAAAAAGGCAAAATCCAAATCGGTCATGTAGGGACATGCGTGTCAGAAGGGACGAGACTGAGACAATTGAGACATCCCAATGACCAATTGGGGTTTATCATGCCCTACAGAACACGGAATTACAATGAACCGAGTTAGGTTAATAAGAACAGGGAAATAGGTCCATAAGGAAGACACATCAAATAGAAAAGCAGGGCACAATGTCATATCATTCCATTTGTGCCCTGCTTTCTTTAATATTAGTCCTTAGAATGACGTTTCACTTTGTTGCTCCGCCATCGTCTTTCTCATCTCCTTTAAATATTTCTCTGTGATTTTATTGACGTTCATCTGGCATTTCGTCCCCACCTTTGAGAGACTGCCAAACTTTTTAAAGAGCGTATTTAAGTTATTATTCTGTTCGGAGAGGATTTCAAGGATTGCCTTATCGAACATAACACCTTTTTTCCTGACATCATATCTGCTGGCTGTAGCCAACAATTCCTCTGCTTTCTTGTCAAGAACCTTGTTCTGCTTGCTAATCTGATTGAAATATTCATCCACATTCTTCCACTCCTTCACTTTTCCACCATTGTTGATGTTCAGCCTCATCTCCGCACCTATAGTTTTGAACAATGCCTCTATCAAGTCTAAATTCACTTTGAGGGATTCTGTTTTTGCTATCAGCTCCAATTGCTGTGCAGGAGCAAGATAATCCAAAGGGTTGTTTACTGTTACATTCCCGCTTTCATCTATAACTACAGTACTTGCAACAACATCGTCATTATATCCACCTGTAATCTCCACATCATCATAGTCACGCCCAACAAACATGCTCTTGCCTGAATACCGTCCCTCACGCTGTTCGTAGTCCCGATCTTCATCATAGTAACCGTTATGAGTGGTAATGCGGTATGTCTCGCCTGGCACCATGTCTATGTTGGTCCACAATTTGCAGAGAGAGCCATCTGGCATGACTGTACGAATACGGCCAACCTTACGCTTGTTGATTTCCACACATAGCCCGAAGTGCTTGTTCACAACTGGCATGTAAACTACATGCTCATGGTCTGCCAGCCCTTTCAGTTCCTCGTATGAGTCGGTCTTGGTGGTTATTTCATTTAATTCTTCATAAGTATCTGCCATATAGAAAACGTAGAGCGAGTCTGTCAGGTCATAACCCACACGGCCGTCAATCTTGAATGTAGTGTTTGAAGACGTCTCGCTCTGTTCGTAGATGTCGGGGCGCAGAGAGGTTATCATATAGATATAACCTTCCACCATGCCCTCTCCTTTTGGCTCTACCCATGCAATGGCGTATGCATCTCGAAGTTGAGGATTCTCAGTATTCTTGCAGCACATATACCACATTTCCTCTGATTCAGAGGTGCGAACAGGAATCTGAGTGACCAGTGCACCATTCTCTGAAAGCACGTTGATCGAGAAGAAGTCCCTATTGCCTGGAGCGATATGCTTGAACTGATAACTTACAGACTCATCCTTGGTGAATGCATCGCGGATAAGACCAAGCTGTTGGCTGTCGGCTGTCTTCCTAAAAGAGAAATGTACAATCTTCTCGCTTGATTCAATTATATTGGTATTTGGATTCTTCTTTATGGAATAAGACTGATTATCCTTCTGACCATAATTATTGATGGTGAAGTTCAACTGCTTGATAACATTGGCAGGGTTGTTGGTCACTTGCTTACGCATTGGCTGTGCATCGACTGTTGCTATTGCGCTGATGGCAATTATCAGCATGATACATATCTTTTTCATATTTCAATGATTGTTTTATAGCCCATAACCTATCTCTGGGCTGTTTGTTCAATATTATATTTGGCTATTTCAAGTTCCAGTTCCACCCATTTGAGATAAGCCTCATTGGCTTGTTTTTTCATGAGAGCAAGTTCCTCTTTGGTGTATTTGAGGTTTTCAGGACGAGTGACAGGTAAATCACGGTCAGTAAGAGTTCGAGGTTGAGGTTTCACATCCAGCCTCTCTTCTATTGACAAGTTGTTTTCTGCAAGCACGTTGTCGTTTTCTGATGTGATTTCTTCGTCCGTCTTTGCCACTATGGAGGATTCTGTCTGAGCAACAAGGTGACTATCGTGGGTGATGACAGGCTTCTGAATCTTAGGCTTGGCAGGCACTTCTTCTTGAATCATATCAATAGATGTTTTCGATTCTTCATCTACTGTCATCTGGTTTTGCTGTACGGCATCATTCTCAACAAAGGCAATCCCTTGTTCTGGCGAAACGTCGGTATTGCTTCTTGATGGCATCAGGCAAACAACTATCAATACAGCCACACTGGCTGCAGCAATCCAAGGATAAACCTTTTTTGTCCCCCTAACCTTTTGGATAGATCCTTTATTTGCGAACCCATTAAATAGAACAGCATAAGCCAGCCACTCTTTGGGAATGTCTCGTGCAGAGCAAAAATACTCTTTGAGAAGTCTCTCCTCCTCAAGAGATGTATCGCCCATCAGATATTTATCCACCAATTTTCGTATATCGTTCTTGCTTAACATCATATATTCTGTTTTATAAGTTCAAGCATTTTCTTTTTTGCTTTACAAAGAGTTCCGCGAACTGATGATTCTGTTGTTCCAAGTATCAGAGCAATTTCCGAATAGTCCATCTCTTGTTCGCCTCTCATCGTCAAGATTCTCTGCCAGTTGTATAGAAGTTTGCTGATGGCTGTTCTGTATATATCTGTTGCCTCCGCTATTTCCATCCTCCTTTGAGGAGTATCGAAAGAAGGTGTTTCTGCTTCATGCTCATCATCCTTGTCATTATACCAAATCAGCCGCAGAAGAGGATGCCTTCGTTTAAATTTGTACCTATCATGACAGATGTTTCTGGATAGAGTTGCAGCATAGGGTCTCAACATCTTGAGTTCTGGACTTAAATCCTGCCTCCTTTCCCAAATACGCAGCATTACCTCTTGCGCAACGTCTTCCACATCATCATCGGATATATATTGCTGTGCTTCAGCCACAGCGATGTGACGAAGTCCTTCAGCTAATGATATGAAAGTTTGCTCGTTCATGTCTTTATATACGACAAAGATAATAAAACGCTACCAAACAAACCATCTTTTTTTGTTTTTTTGCCCAAAAAACATGTAAGCATAGACAATACGCCAGTTCGGGACAACTTCTCTTTAGAAAATATTACTGTCCGCTAAACATAAATTCTCCATGCCCAACCTCTTTATTACCAATGGTTGGGCATATTTGTTCACTTAGACAAGCCCCCTGGATTAGTTTTCGATTACTTCCGGAGGTGTCTCTGAAGCCTGTGCCAACAGGATTTTAAGGTCTGCGTCTGGTTGGTTGAGGAAATTTTCCAGATTGAGATAGTACATAAGGACTATTCTGACCATCGTAGCCAATCCCGAGAAACTCCAACTACGC
>JAAYDO010000039.1 GCA_012729225.1 Bacteroidales bacterium
CTCCGTAGGCCTGATATAATAAGCTGGCATTCATATCTGATATGGTTGGGGAACCACAAAGATAATGATTTGTCAGCTTTTCATATGATAGGAAACTACAAAACCAACGCAATTCGGGGATGAACCTTAAAATTTACTTAAACTTTTTGGTTCTCAGTTGGTCATCATGAATAAAAGACGTAACTTTGCAACGTGAAAACGAAAAGAAGTTTCGGTATAACAACCATTTTATCCACTTATCCATTTAACAATCAATGAACATTTTTTTCTCTAAGTTGGCTCTTGTGCTGACAGTCCTCTCCTGTGCGTTCTTATGCTGTGAAAAGGCAGAAGCTACCGAAAATCTCACTACAACTTCTGTATTGAAAAGCAAGACTACTCGCATGAAGCCTACTGCATCCACTCTTCAAAAACTTGCTGGCACATGGTCTGTTTATGCCCTGGGCGAGAAGAATGAAGAACTGAAACCCAACTCTTGGGCTGACATGTATTGCTCCATCTCCGACAACACGCTTCAGGTATATACGTTCATACAAACCTATGATCCAAAAGATAAGACAAGCGCAACAGTTCGTGAAGAGATTGACTCCTACCCTATCAACTGGACCAACAAGAATCAATTCAACATTGATGGCACAGACGCTAACATCTACAAGGATGCTGAAGGAAGAGTGCTCATCGAATGTGGTTCGTTTAGAATGTTGATGCAGCAGCGATAAGTTGCTCATCACACATTATATATAATAAGAAGAGTTCACCCATTATTGATAGGTGAACTCTCTTTTTTTCATTTCTGATGATATTGTCTGTCAGTTCTCTTTCTCTGGAAAGTTTTTCAGATTATCAAAGAACAAGAAGATGGCACTACGACCTGACATGGTGCGAAGAAGAAACTGAACACGCTTCTGACTGGTTGCTTCCAGAAAGATTCCATAGATTTCATTAGCAATCTCATCTTTGCGCTCTTGGGAGAGTCGCTGAATCTGCTCAGGAGTATATTGTTCTGCCATGAAAGACTTTATCAGTTCCTGAACCTTTTCATTATCTACTGCCGTAGAGTCGGGATCTTGATAGAATGCTGCATGATAGACTTTGCCATGAGTGAGCATTTCAGTAGAAATTGATTCCTCTTTAGGGATAGGTTGGGCTGAAACAGCTGAGGACTGCACAAAACTCTTGTCGTTAGAATACCGAAGGAAGAGTTCATTGTAGCGGTCACGAATCAGTGCTTCATCACTGGAGATAGCATCAAAAACCATGAGACGATACACCTTCTTCTTCTCAGTGTTAATCGTCACCTGCACTTCCTTGCCGTCATACTCTCCCTTGAGGTATTTCTCTCCTGACACCTTCTTAAAGCCTTTAGCCATCAACTGCTCGCGCATCTCCGCTTCAGTACCATCCACAGGAATGCCGAGAAAAGTAATCACATCTGACTGAGCATGAATGGCACATGCCATAAAAGCCATACAGATGAGGGTGATCATTTTTTTCATAACAGTATAGATTTCTGATTTATAATCGATGACAATACATTGCAAATGTAAGTCTTTTTGTGAAACCAACAAAGAAACAGCAGAGAAAAAGATAAATACTAAGGCTGATTTTCCAAATCTTCCAGCATTCCGCCACATGCATCTTCCAGTATTTCTATCACATTCTCAAATCCCTGATCACCACCATAATAAGGGTCTGGAACATGGTCTATGACATGAGTATGACAATAATCCGTCATGCGCACAATCTTGGCTGCGGCCTCGGCAGTAGGCGCAAGACAATGGAGTTTGTCCCAGTTGCTGTCATCCATACTCACAATATAGTCAAAGAGGTCGAAGTCAAGCTCACGAACAGGGCGAGAAATATGGGTGAGCAGATAGCCATGCCGACGAGCGTGCATCTTCATGCGAGGATCTGCGCCCTCCCCTTCATGATAACTGATCAGACCAGCAGAGTCTATCTCATAGTTGGTCTCCAGTCCCCTGTCCTTCACAAGTTTCTTCATCACAGCCTCTGCCATGGGAGAACGGCAGATATTTCCTAAGCAAACAAATAGTATCTTTTTCATTCCATATTCATTTTATTTACAAAGATAGTTATTTTAACTGGAATGTAAAAAAGAAAATACTTTCTTCTCATAAATATTTATCCTCATTCGATTGATTTCCATACAAAACCACCTAATTAACAGAAATATACATGCAGAAGAGTCCTCCCGCAATGAAGAACACACTATTTCCTTTTGACATCAATATTCCATCTTTTCATACAAATTGTTTGTCCATTAGAACCATTTTATGTAACTTTGCACACAAATTCCGTTGGGAATTAGATTTGGAGATTGGTTTCTGCATATATATAATATGTGGATAGAAGAGGAGCACTGAAGTGCTATCCTCGATAGGGAATCAGGTGAGAATCCTGAACAGTCCCGCTGCTGTATGCTCCGCTAACGTTATGGAAAGAAACCCCAATGAGGGGGCATCCTTTTTGCCACTGACCTATATGTCGGGAAGGCTATTCGTAACGTTGGAGCGAGTCAGAATACCTGCCGTTTCCGAATGAAACAATTACTTGCACAACGAGCGTGTTCTTACTCGTGGGATAGGAGAACCGAGCGCAAGCAGGAAAACAAAAGACTTTTAGGATATGATTAACAAGATTCTGATCGCTAACCGCGGTGAGATCGCTGTGCGTGTGATGCGTTCATGCAGAGAGATGGGTATAAAAGCTGTCGCCATCTTCTCTGAGGCAGACCGCACAAGCCATCATGTGGCGTATGCTGACGAGGCCTATGAGATAGGGCCTGCAGCCGCAAGTGAAAGTTATCTAAATGTAGAGCGCATCATCGACATCTGCCACCAGTGCCATGCCGATGCCGTGCACCCAGGCTATGGCTTCTTGTCGGAGAATGCCCACTTTGCTCGTAGATGCAGAGAGGAAGGCATCATCTTCATCGGCCCTTCTCCTGAAGTGATGGAAACCATGGGCGACAAGATTGCCGCACGCAGGACAATGATTGCGGCTGGAGTGCCCGTAGTGCCTGGCACAGAAGAGCCACTCCAATCGGTGGAGGAGGCTGAAAGACGCTGTGACGAGATTGGATATCCCGTGATGCTGAAAGCCTCTATGGGAGGTGGCGGCAAGGGCATGCGCCTCATTCACAATCGTGAGGAAGTCGCCGAGGCATACGAGTCTGCCCGAGGTGAGAGCCGTTCATCGTTTGGCGACGACACAGTATATCTGGAGAAATTTGTGGAAGAACCACATCACATAGAGTTTCAGATTCTGGGAGACAATCACGGCAATGTGGTGCATCTCTTCGACCGTGAATGCTCTGTGCAACGTCGTCATCAGAAGATTGTGGAGGAAAGTCCATCACCTTTCCTCTCTCCCGAACTGCGTAAGGATATGGGTGAGAAGGCTGTGGCAGCTGCCAAGGCTGTCAATTACAGTGGTGCAGGCACGATAGAGTTTCTTGTGGACGAACATCACAACTTCTATTTTCTGGAGATGAACACTCGTCTGCAAGTGGAGCATCCCATCACAGAGGAAGTGGTGGGTGTGGATTTGGTGAAAGAACAGATTCGCATTGCCAACAATGAGCCACTGCCATTCAAGCAACATGAACTCTCCCAACACGGTCATGCCATTGAGTGCCGTATCTGTGCCGAAGACACCGAAAACAATTTCATACCCTCACCAGGCATCATTCGCCAACTTACTGAACCTAATGGCATTGGCGTGAGAATAGACACCTACGTGTATGAGGGGTATGAGATTCCTGTCTATTACGACCCGATGATTGGCAAGCTCATCGTGTGGGCCACATGCAGAGAGTGGGCTATCGAGCGCATGCGAAGAGTGCTCTACGAATATAAGATTACTGGTCTAAAGACTAATCTGAAATATCTGAAACGCATCATGCACATCCATGACTTTGTGGCAGGGCAATACAACACACATTTCATCGAGAAGAATGCCAACATGCTGCTTCGAAGCCACAATGAGAATACCGAACTGGAAAATATCGCCCTCATCGCCGCCTATATGGATTATCTGCTCAACCTGCAAGAGAATCAGGGCACGGAAAAACTTGAGGACCAGCGACCCATCAGCAGATGGAAGATGTTTGGCATGCAAAAAGGCGTGTTGAGAATATAAGTGCAGGGATGAGAGAAACGACAAGAACCTTTTCAGGAAGAAACACGTTAGTTTCAGCAAATCCCATCAGTCTTATTCATATAAAACAGAAATAAAAATGGAAATACATATTGGAAATCGCACTGCCGAGGTGGAACTCGTGAAGAAGGAGGGCAACAAGGTGAGCGTGCTCATTGACGGTCAGCGCTGGGATGTGGACATCGTGATGGCGGAAAATGGCTCGTGCTCCATCCTCAACGAAGGGCATTCCTTCAATGCAGAACTCAACCGCAGTGACAGCGGAAAGGAATATGAGGTGACCATCCTCTCCCGTTCTTTTGATGTGGACATCATTGACAATCAGAAGAAATACCTGCGCATGAAGCAGAGTGAAGAGGTGGTGAATCAATCTGCCATCACTGCTCCCATGGCGGGAAAGGTGGTGAGCATCCCTGTGAATGTGGGGCAGGAACTCGCACAAGGTGACACGGCCATCGTGCTCGAAGCCATGAAGATGCAGAGCAACCTGAAGGTGACCGCTCCCTGCCGCATAGGCGAAATCTTGGTGAAAGAGGGCGATACCATAGAGACAAATGAAACATTGATTAAACTGGAGACATTATGATGAATTTTGAAGAAATCAACCAACAGGCGCTGCAAGGAGGCGGCGTGGACAAGATAGAGAAACAGCATGCCGCAGGAAAGCTCACCGCACGCGAACGCATCCATCATCTTTTGGACGAAGGCACGTTCTGCGAGCTCGACCGACTGGTCACTCACCGATGTCATGATTTTGGCATGGAGAAAAAACAGATTGCCGGTGATGGCATGGTGACGGGCTATGGGAAGATTGACGGCAGGCTCACCTTTGTGTATGCCTATGACTTCACGGCACATGGAGGATCGCTGAGCGAAACCAATGCCGCCAAAGTGGTGAAGGTTCAGCAATTGGCACTGAAGAATGGCGCACCCATTGTGGCACTCAACGATTCTGGCGGTGCTCGCATTCAGGAGGGCATCAGCAGTTTGGCAGGCTATGCCAGCATCTTTTATCAGAACACAATGGCCTCTGGTGTGATTCCACAGATCAGTGCCATCCTTGGTCCTTGTGCTGGTGGCGCATGCTACTCCCCTGCCCTCACTGACTTCATCTTCATGGTGAAAGGGCACAGCAACATGTTCATCACGGGTCCTGATGTGGTCAAGACTGTGACAAACGAGGAGGTGAGCAAGGAGGAACTGGGTGGTGCCGATGCTCACGGCACTCGCAGCGGTGTGGCTCATTTTGTGTGCAACACAGAAGAAGAGACCCTCATGAGCATCCGCGAACTTCTCTCTTTCCTTCCTTCCAACAATATGGATGAAGCCTCTGTGAGAAAGACTAAGGACTCGCCCACCCGCTATCTGGAAGGATTGGAAAAGGTAATTCCCTCCGACCCCAACTTACCCTACGACATGATGGATGTGATTCAGCCTGTGTTGGACGATGAGTATTTCTTTGAGGTGATGCCACACTTTGCGCGCAACATCATCGTGGGCTTTGGTCGCATGGCAGGAAGGCCTGTGGGCATTGTGGCAAACCAGCCCATGTATCTGGCTGGTGTGCTTGATATTGACGCAAGCGACAAAGCGGCACGTTTCATCCGCTTCTGCGACTGCTTCAACATTCCACTCGTCACCTTCGAGGATGTGCCAGGATTCCTCCCAGGCACAGTGCAGGAACATCATGGCATCATCCGTCATGGCGCAAAGATTGTGTATGCCTATGCCGAGGCGACTGTGCCAAAGGTCACGATCATCACCCGCAAGAGTTATGGAGGGGCATACATTGTCATGTCGAGCAAGATGATTGGTGGTGACATCAATCTGGCATACCCCCAGGCAGAAATTGCAGTGATGGGAGCAGCAGGAGCGGTAAATATTCTCTATCGCAAGGCTTCGGAGGAAGAGAAAGCCGACATCGTGCGCCAGTATGAGGAGAAGTTCTCCAATCCCTATCGGGCTGCAGAACGAGGATTAATTGATGAGGTGATTTTGCCTAAAGACACACGCAAGCGCATCATCCAGTCGCTGGAGATGCTACGCAACAAAAGCGTGAGCAATCCACCCAAAAAGCATGGCAACATGCCACTGTAGAAACCGACCACTGACACGTGTTCTGAAACTCTTATTATTCCTCTGATATGCAGACTGTTATATGCTTATCGAAAAGAGATCTGTGATGACAGCAAAAATGAAGCATTGTTCATCGGGCATCGCACCATTGTTCGTTGGTCATCGAAGCATTGTTCATCAGGCATCGAAGCATTGTTCGCTGAGCATCGCAACAGTATTCGTTGGACGTTGAAACATGCTTCACGAATCGGCACAGTATAATGAGGGCTTTCAACATGGATTGCTCACACTCAAGTGTTCACTGCATGCATCATAAAACAGAGGTTAAAACATGATGTTTTTATATTGATAAATGATTAGCAAAAATATCATTTTAGTTTGTTGTATTTAATACGAAAAGTGTGGCAGCCGACGGGAGTCGTTTGCCACACTACTTTTTTCATTGCCTCCTGATGGAAGGTCTCTATAGGTCTAACTCTTCTTGCCTTTCACCTGCCTGCCACAAGCAAACGAGAAAGATGCACCATCGTTGGATGGATTCACCCCATACTGATCTTTATAGCATTTGGCAAAATAGCTGGGCGAGGAGAAGCCCACCGTATATGCCACCTCGCTCACCGTCATGTCGGTCTCGTGGAGAAGTGCATGCGACTTCTGTAGTCTGATGGTGCGCAGCAACTCTATAGGCGATATGCCTGATGCCGCCTTGCATTTTCTATATAACTGCACTCTGCTGAGGTTCATCTCCGCACCAATCATATCTACAGTCAATTCTGAATCGTCCATGCGACTCTCGATGACCTTTGTCAATTTCTTCTGAAATCTCACGATAGCCTCCTCATACTCTTCCTCAGTCTTATGGCTCAACTCGGGCAAGACAAACTTATCGCCAGGTTCCAACTGCTCCTCCCGCAGAAGTTTTTCTTCTATGAGACGGTCTTTTTCCTCTTCCAATCTGTGACGGTCTTGCTCCGCCATCTCTATCTGCAAGGCCATCTCATCACGTTGCCTTAGCAGACGGTGTTTCTGCAAGGTGAGTTTCACATTGAGAAGATGCTTGATGTAGTAGGCTCGGAGACTCAATGCCAGAAACACGCAGACAATGACCAACACGACCACAAATGCAATCAGCAACACTCGTTGGGCAGAATATTGCTTGGAGTAGTCTTCGTGAACCTGATTCAGAAAACTGAAACGCTCACCCAGGCTGTCTTGCTTGTCCGCCATCGTTACACCCGTGTCGCTCAATAGTGTTGCTGTCAGCACAACACCACTCTGGAGAGGTGACTCATTGACACATGCCACAGTGGGGTGAAAAACCTTTCCCACTCCTGTGCATGACATCAAAAGTAGTATGACACATGCAATGATTAGACAGTTATATACTCTTACCATGTGGTTAGTATAACTAAGTATTGGTCGTAATTCTGCTACAAAAATAGCAATAAAAAAGGAATAAACAAAGAAAAAAGAGGTAAATCGATACCGTATAACAAAAAAAATCGATTCCTATACATCACGCACGGGAACCGATTGACAATACTAACCTAATACCTATTACCTAATAATAACTTAAATCTTTTCATTATATTTACAATCTAACCAGAGGAATACACTAAAAATTGAAAATCCTAATTCTAAAATCTAATCCTTGCACCTTCATGTACAGGTTACTTAATATTTCGTAAAGCATAAATGCTCGTTTTTCATTTTCTTGAGGTCGCAAAGGCTGGAGTTGTTCTCACCAGAATGACTCACTTGTCTCTGCCTGATGAAGCGATCTCATAAAAAGAAAGATTTCAATATCACGAATCGGTACACTTCTTTCTTTTTCTGATGCAAAGTTACGAAACTTTTTTCATGAGGAATGACAAAATTCGTTCAATTTTGAGCATTTTTGTTTCATTGTATCAGAATTAGCATTTTTTAAGGAATAGAAGGATTCAGGTGGTGAAGCAGTATCTTTTACCCTCTTCAACTAATGTTTTCAAGGTCCTATTTAGACGATATTACAATTCTCCTGAAAAAATGTTAGTGAGGTTAAGTATCTCATTCTGTGGAAGAAAGAGCCTTTGCAGAAGAGAAAAATAGAACCTTGCGGGTGCTTTTCTAAAAAAAATAAAATGGAGTGGCAATATGATACAAAAAAAAGATAGTCCCTGACACGCAGGGACCATCCACATTATGCATATCGCATCACTGCGAGAAAGAACCTCAAATTTTATTCGAAAGGATTCTCTGTTGGATAAGGAAGAGATTTTGGCTGGTTGTAAGCCACATCCTTCACACCAAGATACTTGAACGCATCAAAGAGAATACGACCCACATGACCGAATGCAACAGCACCGTGGTGTGGATAACGCTTCTGGATGAGCACATGGCGGTAGAAGCGACCCATCTCTGGGATAGCGAAGATACCAATACCACCGAATGAGCGAGTAGGAACATCAAGCACCTCACCCTCTGCAATGTAAGAACGGAGGTTGCCGTCGCTGTCGCACTGCAAACGATAGAATGTGATTGGGCTTGCTGCAATGTCACCCTCAAGAGTTCCACGAGTGAAGTCTGGAGTGCCACCATTCTCAAGAAGACGGTTCTGGATGAGCTGGAACTTGATAGCACGGTTAGCACACATCTTGCAAGAAGGAGTGTTGCCACAGTGGAAGCCCATGAATGTGTCTTCGATTGTGTACTTCTGACCATACTTAGGAACGATGTCCTCGTCGTAGATGTACTTAGGAGTAGAGTTGTTGATGTCAAGGAGAGTAACAGTGTCATCTGATGCACAGATACCGATGTACTCAGAAAGAGCACCGTAAATATCCACCTCACAAGCCACAGGAATGCCACGAGAGCAGAGACGGCTGTTTACGTAGCATGGCTCAAAGCCGAATGTAGATGGGAATGCTGGCCAGCACTTGTCTGCAAATGCAACATACTGACGTGAACCCTTGTGCTCCTCAGCCCAGTCGAGCAATGTGAGCTCAAACTGTGCCATACGCTTGAGAAGTTCCTCATAGTACTTGCCCTCACCCATTTCCTTGCGCATATCCTCACAAACAGATTCGATACGTGGGTCGTCCTTGTGAGCCTTGTAAGCCACGAGAAGGTCAAGTTCTGAGTTCTCTTCCACCTCAACACCAAGTTCGTAAAGACCCTTGATAGGAGCGTTGCAAGCAAAGAAATCCTGTGGACGTGGACCGAAAGTGATGATCTTCAAGCCCTTGATACCAAGAATCACACGAGCTACAGGCACGAAGTCTGCAATCATCTTTGCCACTTCCTCAGCAGTGCCTACAGGATACTTAGGGATATAACCCTTCAGGTGACGCATGCCAAGGTTGTAAGAGCAGTTCAGCATACCGCAGTATGCATCACCACGACCATTGATCATGTCACCATCGCCTTCAGCGGCAGCCACAAACATGCATGGACCATCGAACTTCTCTGCAATCAGCGTCTCAGGAGTCTCAGGACCGAAGTTGCCGAGGAACACAACGAGAGCGTTGCAACCAGCAGCCTTCACTTCATCAAGGGCTTTCAGCATATCTGCCTCATTCTCCACTGTAGTCTTGCAGTTGAAGAGGTCACCCTTATACTCTTTTGCGATATTCTCGCGGCGCTGAGTAGAAAGCGCGATTGGGAAACAGTCACGGCTTACGGCGATAAGGCCAAGCTTGACATTAGGAATGTTTGAAATTGTCATACTCATAATAATTTTTATTAGACGTCGGTTTTGCAAAGGTAATTACTTTTTTTGAATGGGAATCACATTTCACATTTTTTTTTATAATAAATATGCTTTTTCTATCATTTCTTTGTTGCAAACACCCAAACATGACAATATTAGAGGTTTACATATCGTATTTTCTACGATAAGGGCAAGGCGAAATTGAAGGTTTACATCTGATAATAGAAAGAATTTGAGTGAAGCGTTACAAAACAAAAAGAGGGTGTGTCAAAATAGGCACATCCTTTTTTTATATCAAAGCCCCGACTTTCTCAAGCCAGGGCTTCGTTATGTCGTAAAGTTTTCGTATCTTTACAACATGCAATATAAAACGCAACAAA
>JAAYDO010000092.1 GCA_012729225.1 Bacteroidales bacterium
CATTCACCGATGGTGCACAGTTTGGCTTGGGAGCAGAGATCGGAATCTCTACCCAGAAGCTCCATGCTCGTGGTCCTATGGCACTCGAGGAGATTACCACTTACAAGTGGATCATCGAAGGCAACGGGCAGGTTAGACCTAAATAAACTATTAGAATAACAGATAAATGAAAATCTCATGTCATCAGCAAGACGACATGAGTTTTTTTATGGCTGATAGAACTCCATATTTACCAGATATGCTATATTTGCTATACTTGCTATATTCTCTATATTGGCTAGAATCCACTTGAAACATTCATATTCTGAATAGGAATATTTGTGCCAAACAACTTTTGAAAAGAAGCAGGAAGACCTGTCTGCATCCACATCTCCTTCACAATGATTCCGTCTCCTCTATCAAAGGACAATACGAAGGTCTTGTCATTGCGCCACTGGATATCACATTTGTTCTTTCCTTCTAGAATTACATTGTCACTGTTGAACTGAGCAGGCCAGTAATAGACAGTAGAACCAGTGATGGATTCGTCACCTTGGAAAAGCAGAAGAACATCCTTTTCTCCATAGATCTTATAGAGATTGGTGGTTGGCTTAGCCAAGACCTCCAAACCATTTACTTCGCCTACATTGCCAATCATTCTCCAGCAACCAGCAAAACGATTCTTAGGGGCTTGATGCTTCATCTCTAGCATCTCAATAGTACGAGTCATCCGAGGCTCCATATTCTTCTTATCATAGATCTCGGTGATATACTCATTCATTGGGAAAATATTTTCAGGTCTTGGACGTATGGTGTTATACCATTTCAAGGTGAAATGGTCTTTATTACTATCGTAGATACGAGTGCCATGTCCATCTTCGCCTACCAACTTATCACCTGTGTAGGTGTATGGATGAGGTTCGTCTTGACGAATGGAATATACATATTCTTTAGGTGTAGCAGTGCCGACCATGATGGTTATAGGATAGGCAGACAGATACTTGTACTGGATAAACTCTGGTGTGTGGTCAGGACGTCCATTTTCATAGGTCATCTTTTGCAGACGATAGAGGCCTTCAGGATTTTCTGTCTGGGCAAACATGCTTGCAGAGGCGATTAGGCAGCAAACAAAGATTGAAATAAATTTCTTCATAATGTAAAATATTTTGTCGTGGATTGTTGATGATTCTATTATTTGACGAGTGAATTCTTACCATGGATGGAAGACTTTATTTGATGCCAGTCACGAGGAATCCAATACTCACCTTCTGTGTCTAAACGAAGGATATAGAGATTGCCTTCTTGATCCACTTTTGCCAAGAGTGTGGCAGACAATGGTTGATGATTCACTTGGAGTTTCATCGTACTCTTGATGCCATTAAGTATCAGACGATCCTTCGTATATTCCAACACACAGCACTCGGTGAGATGAGTATCCAAATGATGATTGGCAACATCAAGCACCTCCTTGAATTTCGCCCTTCCACCTTCAGAGGCAGGAATCACATAGAGTTCTCCAGTTGATTCGCTCTGTCCTTTCAAATCTGGAGCCAAGTAGTCAGTAGCATAGTACGTAGTGGTTTTATCGTTGGATTCTTCCATTCCATGCACATACTTAACCGAGAAACGCTTGATGGAACCGTCTTTTTTCAATATTTTCTTGAGTGCATCATCCACAGGAGAAATGTCGAAGTTATAATAGGTTCCTTGCGCCTCATTTTCGTAGTTGCTAATGTAGATCATGTTACCAAGTCCATTGGTGTAATCGAACAAGCCTGCTTCCTTGGCACCGAAATACATCTTACGGTTTTTACCATTCAGCAACGCATAGAAATCCATCTCTTGTTTGTAGAAAGCATTCTTGTAAAGGAACACGTGTGACCTCATGAAATCATTATAATCATTTGTCCAGGAGAAGGCTGCACTCTCATAACGTGTATTGTCAAGCAGATAATCTCCGTTAGTTCCATAACCCTTGATCGCCATAGAGTAGGTGATGGTGTCATTACCATTCTTATGACTCTCGTAGCGATAAGACTCGATTGAATGGCGAATCATCTGGTCGAAGAAGAGGCAGATACTATCTACTATCTGAGGCACACGACCAGTTTCACCGAGCTTTTCTCCCGATTTCATCACGCTTTCCTTGTCAAAAGCCACGTTGTATCGCTTCGCCACATGGTATTTGTCATTCACACGAGAGACGGATACCTTAGCGCCATTCTCGGAGAGATAATCCATGAAGGCATCAATCTGCGGATTCTGATAAGCCTGAGCCAGCACATGAACCGTGGTGACTGAGAGCAAGATAAGCATGATAGATAATCTTTTCATCATATCTATATCAGTAATTGAACATTTCTGTATTCATCGTAAGAAGAGCTGAACGCACCTCTTGACTTTCCGCCTTGACCTCAGCAAAATCGACCGCCATAAAATCGGTTTCATCGATAGTTCCTTCCTCACTAGAATCCATCTCAACCTGAGCCAACAAGTCTCGTCCTGGTTGAGTCTTCACCGTTTCTTCAGATGTTGTCGAAGTCCTCTTGACGGATGCTGTTTGAGTAGAAGAACTGGTCTGAGCTGGTGTAATCACTCGTACAGGTTCCTTTTCCTCTTCTACCTTCACAGTTTCATCCTTCATTAGATTTTCCGACTCAACTTGTGCCACTACAGGAGTTGATGGAGTAAGATCAGCAGTTGTGCGATCTATATTCATCCAAATGGCTGCTCCTATTCCGACAAGTATTACCACTGAAGCAGCCGCAATCCAACGAGTACGAGTGCTAATATATCTCGATTTCACCGATGGCTGATAGTTCTTAAAGCCCTTGAAAAGCACCAGATACTGTCGCCATTCCTCTGGTATATCCTTCTGGGAGGTGAAGTGGGTGGAGAGTTCACGTTCCTCCACTTCTGTCGTTTCACCTTCCAAGAACTTGTCGAGCAGTGATTGTATGTATTCTTTTTCTTTCATGAGTTACATTTGATTGATTTCAACGAGCATCTTCTTTCTCGCCTTGCTGAGGACACCTCTCACCGATGATTCGGTTGTTGCTAGTATCTCAGCTATTTCTGCAAAACTGCGATCTTCCACATTTCGCATGATCAGGATTCTTTGCCAATTAAAGGGTAGCTTCTTGAGTGCCTTCCAGAATAGTTCGTCCATTTCTTGGTCTTCCACCACATGCAGAGGAGTGATATTGGTTTCTACTTGCACGATGGGTTCTTCTTCCCGATCATCCTCTTCGCTATTGTTCCACCTGAAGAGTCGCAGGATGGGATGCCGTCGCTTGGACCTCACGCTATTCAGTGCGATATGTTTAGCAGTAGCAGAAGCATAAGCAAAGAGTTTGACCTTGTCATCTTCCAGCAGATCCACATGTTCCCAAAGTTTCAGCAAGACCTCTTGGGCTATGTCCTCCACCTCATCCACCTCGGCAATAGACGAAGCCTTAGCCTCTACCATTTGTCTCAGTTCCTTGATATAGGAGATGTAGATTTGCTTGTCCATACATGAATAGTACACCGTTGTTTGGATTATGCTACGATAAAATGCAACTTTTTTTGAAGAACAATAGATGTACCTCTGCTCTTCCTCTGCTATTTCTTCGCTAAAAGTCCGATGAAAAGGGCTTTTCTTATGAAAAATAGCAGAGGAACAGCGGAGTCACAACGGAGGATTAACGGAGGATCATCTGACCAC
>JAAYDO010000200.1 GCA_012729225.1 Bacteroidales bacterium
ACATGTTTATATTGCTGTTACGATTCATACTGCAAAGGTACTAACTTTTTTTCAATCATGTATCGTTTAGCGACAGTTTTTGGGTTAGCATCCGTACATTCTCCCCACAGGGTTTGTCGGGTGCGCCTATATCTACTGATTCTTTCCACGCTATAAAAAAGTAGCCAGACAATCGACCATGATTGTCTGGCTACTTTATGATTATTGAAGTTCGTTTATTACAGTTCAGCTTTCACCGCTTTCTCCACGTCAGCCATGTCTGCCGTTGGCTCAAAACGAGCAACAACCTCACCCTTGCGATTGACGAGGAACTTCGTGAAATTCCATTGAATATCATCCTTCTTTCGAGGTTCTGGATTTGCCTTGTTATAGAGGTCTTCCATAATCTTGGCAAGTTTCTCCTCGTAAGCACCCTCAAAACCCTTCTGACTCTTGAGCCATGCAAAGAGAGGAAGTTCGTTAGCACCATTCACATCACTCTTCTTGAACTGAGGAAAGTCTGTACCGAATTTCACCTGACAGAACTCGGTAATCTCCTCGTCTGTGCCAGGGGTCTGATGACCAAACTGGTTGCATGGCACATCAAGAATTTCCAAACCCTGATCCTTCAAGCGATGGTACATTGCTTCAAGAGCCTCATACTGAGGAGTAAAACCACAACCTGTAGCAGTGTTTACGATGAGAAGGACTTTTCCTTCATACTGTGAGAGGCTCACCTCATTGCCTTTTTTATCGGCGAGAGTAAAATCAAATACTGTAGCCATATTCTTTTCTTGAATTAATAAATGGGTGTTTTCTTGCCCGTTGCATATCAACGATACTGACAAGACAAACAATGTGAGCAGTTTTCTCATCATGGTTACTTGGCAGGTTCCCATTTGCAACGCACTGGCGAAACGATAGAACCATCTGCCTTCAATGCAGCCATGGCTTTATCCACTTCTTTGCGATCAAGTCCTGAGAGTTCTGCTATTTTACCTGCATTCAGTGGAGTACCTGCTTGTTTCATCGTGTCAAGCACTTTTTCTTTTGTTTCCATTGTGATAAAATTTTAGTGGTGAATAAATAAGTTAATCATTTGTTAGCTAAGTGTCTGTGTCGAGAAAGCATGTTTCTTTTCCATTTGACACTGCAAAGATAAGTAGTTTTTTTTATCTTACAAGATTGAAATAAGAGATTAACCTTTTTTAAGTGGGTCGTTTGTTCTTCTCAAAATAAAGCACTACCTTTGTGTCCTCTAAAGGTTCTTATATTCTTTCAAATCTATATGTTGATAAAAATCACACTTGTTTACCTGCTGGTCATCAACGTAGTCACATTTCTTGTGTATGGCATAGACAAATGGAAAGCCAAGAAAAGCAGGTGGCGTATTCCTGAAGCAACACTACTGCTATTAGCTACAGTTGGCGGAAGTATTGGTGGCTGGATTGGCATGAAGGTATGGCATCACAAGACCCTTCACAAAAAGTTCAAGTATGGAATCCCTGCTATCCTACTGGTACAAGTAGTATTGGCGATTTTCATTCATATCAAATGCACCTGAATTCTCAGCAATATCCTACTTTCAAACTTCTGCATCCTTCGTTCATCACATCCAAACTCAAAATAACCCACTATGATATATTCTCTTACATCATGGCTTTTGCTTCTGTCTGTCTTCTCAGCCAATATTCTCATCTGTTCCGCTCAAAAATCCATTGAATGGGGCACATGGGACACTTGGGGACAACAATCCGACGGCACTTATCGTAATCCAATTATTCCATCTGACTATAGTGATTTGGATTGCATTCGGGTAGGAGAAGACTACTATGCCATATCCTCCACCATGCACTTCTCGCCAGGAATGACCATACTGCACTCACGAGACCTTGTGAATTGGGAGATTGTGGGAAATGCCATTAGTGATCTCACCCAGATTTCACCCGCATTAGGTTGGCAAAAGATGGATCGCAATGGGCGTGGAGTTTGGGCAGGAACAATCCGCTACAACAAAGGTCGTTTCTATATCTTCTTTGGTACACCAGACGAAGGATACTTTATGACCTCTGCCTCCAAGGCGGAAGGGCCATGGAATCCGCTCATTTGTCTGCTCAATGAGAAAGGTTGGGATGATTGCTCTGTCATCTGGGACAAGAAGGGGAAAGCATGGTTTGTCGGCACATGTTTTGCTGAGGGATATAAGACCTATATCTTTCCGATGGCAAAAGATGCACAAAGCATTGACCGCACACAGGGGAAATTGGTCAATGAGGGCAATGGACGAGAGGCAAACAAACTGATCTACCACGAAGGGTACTACTATCTTGTGTTTAGCGAACACAAAAATGGTGTCGGACGCTATGTGATGGCTAAACGAGATAAGGAGATGGCTGGAAATTTTGAAGAAGAGAAGCAACTGCTCTTAGCCTGCGCAGAAGCACATGAGCCCAATCAAGGTGGCATTGTGGAAGGAAAGGATGGCAAATGGTATTTCCTTACACATCATGGCAATGGAGATTGGTGCGGAAGACTGGTTAGTTTGATACCAGTAACGTGGAAAGAGGGATGGCCTATGATGGGAGTAACTCACAACATGAATCCAGGCTCTATGGTATGGAGTGCTCTAATGCCGACAACCAAAGAAGAAAAACTGAAGATACAAAGAACTGATGAGTTTGAAGGGAGAGAACTCGGACCTCAATGGCAATGGCTTTACCAGCCTCGCACAGATAAGTTTTCTCTCACAGAATGCCCGGGATGGCTACGTATGTATGCGTTCAAGCCTTTAGAAGAAGATTGTCTGCTAAAAGCAGGCAATACACTCACCCAACGTACCTTCCGCACACAACATAATGAGGTCACCATTCGTATTGACATTAGCAATATGGCAGACGGGCAGCATGCCGGCCTATGTCACTTTGCAGAGCACTCTGGTTGTCTGGGTGTGGTGCGTGAAGAAGGAAAGAGCTATGTAGAGTTTCGCCTTGATGACCGCAGCGAACGAGGTCCTCAACTGGGAGGAAGCCTACTCTGGCTACGCTCCGAGTGGGGGCTAAACGGAGATTCACGCTTCTCTTATAGCATGGACGGATTCCATTTCATACCGTGGAATGGATACCAACTCTCGTGGGGCTTCTACCGTGGTGATCGCATTGGTATCTACAACTATAACAACCAAAAGGAAGAGGGATTTATTGACGTGGATTATTTAAGGTATCAAATGAAGTAACCCAACACTCCAACTAACCCTACACACACCACTTCCACAAAAAGACAGCAACCAACACTAATGGTCATGTCTGCCGTATTGAGAGTGCGTGGATTCTCTCCTATGAAAGGTTTATAGCAATCCTTTCCAAAGTAAGAATGAGAACCACCAAAACGGCAATCAAGAAGTCCTGCCAAAGATGCTTCTGGCCACCCACTATTGGGAGAAAGGTGCTGAGGTCCATAGTGACAGACAAACTTGAACTGCTTCCATAGAGAACGACTGCTCAAATTTATCTTTTTCACTTTTAACAGACACCATCCACAAATAGTGAGCAAAAAGGCCGTTAGGCGTGCAGGAATAAAGTTGGCAATATCATCAAGATGCGCTGCCCAACAGCCATAATCCTTATACCTTTCAGAACGATAGCCAATCATGGAGTCCATTGTATTAACCATCTTGTAAGTAAACATACCTGGCAATCCCAACAATAAGAACCAAAACAATGGTGCTACCACTCCATCAGAAAGATTCTCCGCCAATGTTTCCAAAGCAGCCGTATGCACCTCCTGGGCTGAAAGATGCTGGGTATCTCTTCCCACGATTCGAGCCACCTGCCTTCTTCCTTTTTCCAAACTTTCATCCAAGGCTTCAAAAACCATCTTAACCTCTTTTCGTAAAGTATGACCAGCCAAACAGAAGAACACACAAAGAGAGTTGAAGGAAACCACCGCTACACGCACAGCAACAGCCTCAACACCATTGTCAAAATGAGAGAGCAAATATACTTCCCAAAAGAGAAGGGTCAAGTTCAATATAAAAACGAATAATACACTCGTCACGGCAAAGACTGCACCCTTGACCTTTCGGTTACCACCTTTATTTTGCATACGTTCCCAATAGGAAATCCACTTACCCATATACACAACAGGATGTGGCAACCAACGGGGATCGCCAAACAGGAAATCAAGGAACCAACCAAGTAGAAGAGGAATGATAAACACGTACATAACTAATCTTTAACGATGAGATGACAAAAACTCAGCCAAGGCATTCACAAGAAGATCATTTTCCATGGGTGACTGAATGGCTATTCGAAACGCACCCTCACCTAACCCTTCAAAATTAGAAGCATCACGAATGAGAATACCATATTTGCTGTAAAGGTATTCTTTTAACTCATGAGCTTTTCCTTTCATGAGATGACAAAGCAAAATATGAGTGTCAGAATGCTCTACTTCAAGTCCTGACATTTGAGAGAGAAGTTGATTTACTCGTTCCCTTTCATACATATAGGAAGTGAGATCGATGGAATAGTTCTGACGATGTTTGAAAAGATAATGTCCTGCATCCTGTGCCATCTGATTGACAGACCAAGGCATGCGATGAGCACGCACCTTTTCAAGTAGAGACTCACAGGCTGTCACATAACCGATTCTAAGTCCAGGAACAGCATATTCTTTTGTCATCGAATGAAGCATAATCACATTAGGCATGGCTACCGCCTCAACAGGAGTTATGAGTGGCTGTAGTGTGAAAGGAGCATAACTCGCGTCTATTACAAATATAATGTCGGGATGTCTGCGAACATAATCTGTCAGAAACCCTTTCTCAACAACTCTGCCAGTAGGGTTGTTAGGATTGCATAGCCACAAAAGTCCTTTATTAAGAAAGGAAACAGGAAGTTCTTTCAAGGTAGTCACCTCATGTACATGCATCCTACAGGCATCCGCATACTCAGAGAATGTTGGCTGTAGAATAGTTGAATGTGCGCCACGGAAAGTTTGTGCTACCAGATAGATAGCCTCTGTCGCCCCATTGGTCACCATGACCTGTTCAGGAGAAAGAGAAAAAGAACGTGATACCTCTGCCTCTAATAGAGATGGAACTGGCGCAGGATAATGCGTCACCTCTGACATTTTGGAGGAGAGGTAGGCATACAGCCCTGTATGGTCAAAATGTCCATACACATTAGAACTGAAGTTCACCTTCACCTTCCCATATTCATAAAGGTCATCACCGTGTCCACTCAACATATATAATCTTCTTTTTAATTTACTAAATTCAATCCGTTATCTTGATAAGATCTCATAAATCCGAGCAATGTCCACATACTTGCGCACATGATTGGCTAAAAGATCATATTGTCGGCTCTTGAAACTCTCAAGAGATTCCTGCTCCACCATTTTTTCATCCAAATCAAAAGGTTTGAGCAGATAATTGATGACAGAAGGGTTGTCAAGAAAACCATGAATATAAGTTCCTATGCAATGGTTCTCCATGAGCACGCTTTCTTCTGTTGTACTATTTCCCTGATGAATCTCATAACCTTTGCATACATCACCATTAAATTCAAATTCCACTTGACGAGTGACCTTCTCGGCATTCATTGTGGTGTCGATAGACAAAAGCCCCAATCCTGGCAAACAAGGAATAGAACCCTCAATACCATCTGGATCATTCACTGTCTGTCCCAACATCTGATAGCCACCACAGATGCCAACCACCATCGTGCCTTTATGGTGCGCTCTTACAATCGCTTGAGTCACTCCATTTCGGCGCAACTCATAGAGATCGTCAAGTGTCGCTTTTGTTCCTGGCAAAATAATAATGTCCGCTTTTTCAAGATCTCTTGTATTGTTGGTATAGAACAAATTCACTCGTTCATCACGCTCCAATCTGTCAAAATCAGTAAAATTACTGATATGTCGCAATAGCACCACGGCTACATTCACCTTACTCTCATCCATCGAACGATGCTTTTGTTCAAGTTCCACGCTATCTTCTCCTTCTATTGCTATATCATGGAAAACAGGCACAACTCCTACAACTGGCACACCACATATCTCCTCC
The DNA here is from genome assembly GCA_012729225.1 of Bacteroidales bacterium. Classification (GTDB taxonomy): domain Bacteria; phylum Bacteroidota; class Bacteroidia; order Bacteroidales; family Bacteroidaceae; genus Minthosoma. Next base: position 6,044 of record JAAYDO010000200.1, read on the forward strand.
AACATTTTTCTACCTTCTTCAAACAAATGAATATCACCTCTAAACTTATTGATGATGATACCTTTGATACGTGCCCTATCTTCAGGTGTTTGGAGCATCACACTGCCATAGCATGATGCAAAAACCCCTCCTCTATCAATATCTGCAACCAGAAGAACATCTGCATCTGCCTGACGCGCCATTGGCATATTGACAAGATCAGAATCCCTCAGATTAATCTCCGACACACTGCCTGCGCCCTCCATTACTATAGGATTATATTGAGCGGACAAACGGGAGAAGGCAGCATTAACCTCTGCTCTCAAATGCTCACGTCCATCCTTACGAAAGTACTCATAAGCCGAACGGTTTCCTATTGGCTTACCATTCAATACTACTTGGGTCGTATGTTCCGAATTAGGCTTGAGCAAGAGCGGATTCATATCCGTGTGGGGAGGCAATCCACAAGCCTCTGCCTGCACTGCCTGTGCCCGTCCTATCTCTAATCCATCAGGAGTGGCATAGGAGTTGAGTGCCATATTTTGAGCCTTAAAGGGTGCTGGATGAAAGCCATCTTGTAGAAATATCCTACAAAGAGCTGTAGAAAGCACACTTTTTCCCACATCACTGCCTGTACCCACCAGCATTAATGGACGTAATTTCTTATTTGAACTACTTTTCATCTTTTTACATCTAATTATTCACTACACTTCATTTCATCATTAGCCACTCCAAAGGGTTCTTCCCCTCATGAAGTATTTGTTCAAACAGTTCTGCCCAGTACCAATGAGTATAGCCCGCTATCATATTTTTATAACGATAAACAGGCGTATCCACTTTTATGCCTTTGGCAGAAAACTGATTTGTAATGATATTAAAAGTCTCTGGCAAAAAGGATTCCTTCACTTTCGAATAATGAAACTCATGTCCCTTTATCTGTCTGCCGTTCCATTCCATTTGACGGTAGCCCAGATGCAAATGAGCGTCGGCCATTGTTGCGTCAAGTGGCAATACTCCACACATCTCATGATGATCAATCTGATGACAAAGATACATGAATCCACCACATTCAGCCCACACAAATCCTTCCTTCTCTACAAAATTCCTTACACTCTTTCTCATACTGGTATTTGCCTCCAAATCCTCTACAAAAAGTTCAGGATAGCCTCCAGGTAGATAGAGCATGTCGCATGAAGGCAGGGTTTCATCACGCAGAGGAGAAAAAGACACTACTTCACCTATCCTACTAAACACATCAATATTCGGTCTATAAAGGAAATTAAATGCTTCATCATATGCCACACAAATCTTCATAAAGCATCATCTTTTTGAGTTGAACATAGCGAGAGTAATAAATCAATATTCACATGAGTCTCCACCTCCTTAGCAGCAAGAGAGATCAGTTCTTCCATGTGACTCTTTGCAGAAATAGTGAGACCCAGATGACGAGATGGAATTTCCAATAGAGAATTTCTCTTCATATAGCCCAGACACTCTACCCCTGCATCCTGACAGGCTTCCTTCAGAAACTGGAAGTGATTCTCTGATGACACCTTATTGAACACTACGCCACCTATTTTCACATTCTCATTGAAATGTTTAAAACCATAAATGAGAGGTGCAACACTATAGGCTGTCGATTGTGCATTTACAACCAGTACCACAGGAACACCCAATAACACTGATATTTCCGCACTACTTCCTTGCCACTTCTCATAACCATCAAAGAGTCCCATCACACCCTCCACTACACGAACATCTGCACTTTCTCCATAACTATTAAAAAGATGACAGACATGTTCGGAAGATGCCATGAAGGTATCCAAATTGACTGAAGTATGATTGGATGCTAACTTGTGATACATCGTATCAATATAATCAGGACCACATTTATAGGGTTGCACTTGCAATCCTCTATCACGCAATGCACGCAACAAACCCATCGTGAAGGTGGTCTTGCCCGTATTTGAAGATGCTGCAGCAATCAAGAGTTCCGAAGGATTCATAGAATTGAGGTATAATAAGAGGTATAATAAAATGTGAACACAAGCAAAGAAACATAAAACACAAGTTCTGTGATGATGAAGGTTGCCCCACAGCAATCACCTGTATAGCCCTGAATGCGACAATGCATGGTATAGAATAAAATAGCGCACATACCAATTGAAGACATCAACGACACAACAACAGTTCCAATAGAAATAATTCCGCAGGAATCGATCATCAACACAACTATCAGAGGTGAAATGCCCAACAGGCAACTCACGACCTTTTCCGACACAGAAGTAGCAGTATAGATGAGTTTATTCTTTGCTTCCTGCTCTTTACGAGCATAAGGCAAAAAATAAATAATCGTCGAACTGATATATTTACAGCAAGCATCCACAGCCAACATCCACAATGGTGAAAGTCCCATTTGATATATCAGTACCCACACATTCCAAAGGAGAAGAAAATAGAGAACAAGTCCTATCACTCCATAAGTGCCTATATGTGAATCCTTCATTATTACCAATATCTTGCCACGATCAGTTCCACCACCAAATCCATCACAGAAATCAGCAAAGCCATCTTCATGAAGCGCACCTGTCAGCAAGAGTCGGCTAAGCAAAGCCACAATCACACTGATATTTACAGGAATCTGACATAAAGAGCACACCCAAAAGACAAGTGCCATCACTCCTCCTGTGAACCATCCCACTAAAGGCCATAATGGTACTACCCCCTCAAAGTGCCTCTTCTCCACAACTGCTACACGCCATAGGGGAAGACGAGTGAAGAATATGAAAGCAGCAAAAATACGTTTAGAAATATTTTGTAATGTTTGCATGACTAAAGTTATCCATTTCATTAATCATATTTACGGCTGACTGCACAATAGGATATGCACAAATAGCGCCAGTACCTTCACCCAGCCTCAATCCCAAATGAAGCAACGGCTGAGCACCCATTCCTTCAAGCATAAGCTTGTGTCCTCCCTCATCTCCCTGATGACCAAACACGGCATAATCCATCACTGCGGGCTCTATGCGAGATGCCAGCAATACACATGCCGTCATGATGAAGCCATCCACAAGAATTATCATTTTTCTTTCAGCAGCACGCAACATACCGCCCACAGCAGCAGCCATCTCAAATCCAGCAAAGTAAGTACCTACTTTTTCCCCGTCCATAAGTGGGAGTTTTACCCCTACTGGTTCATTATTAGCAAGGAATCGCTCCACCGCCTCATGAAGAACCTCATACTTATGGCGAACACCATCACGACATAGTCCACTACCCGCTCCCACACATTGTTCAAGAGGAATATTTAAGAGCAAGTGCATGATAACACTTGATGGAGAGGTGTTGGCTGCACCCATCTCACCAAAACTAATAATATTACATCCTTCGGCAGCACAGACATCCACTTGCTCAGTTCCGACAGCCAACGCCTTCTTCCATTCCCCTGGACTCATTGCTGCCTCATGAAGAAAATTCTTTGTTCCATAAGCAATCTTACGAGAGATGACATGAGGAAATTTCTTCTGGTCAAAATCATAATCAACTCCAGCATCTACCACACGAAGTTGAAAACCATGCTGACGGCAGAACATGTTCACACCACCACCTCCTAGTCCATAGTTAATCATCTGTTGCCATGTCACTTCACGAGGAGTGGGCGTAACACCCTCAAAGCCTATACCATGATCGCCGCCAAAAAGGATGTGACAAGGATGGGTCAAACAAGGAGTCAATGTGTGCTGAATCAGTCCTATCTGAAGAGCCAAACTCTCTAAACGCCCAAGAGATCCTTTTGGTTTATTCAGATTGTCTATCTTGTCTTGAAGCGTTGCTGTAAAAGTCTTATCCGTGGGTTGTATCATTGTCGTTCATATTTTCTTCATTTCACTTTCATTGGTATTCCTGCCGCCATAAATGTCACTTCGTCAGCTTGCCCAGCCACATACTGGTTGAGCATGCCAAGCAAATCAGAAAAATGTCTTTGTATAGCATCCGCACTGACACCACCAAGACCTATTTCGTTTGTCACGAAGATAAAGGTTGCATTCTGATTTACAAATTGGTCAAACTCCTTCTTCAACTGTTGGAAAGTTTCGTCCACAGGTTGTTCCTGTCCGCTCTCATGTTGAAAAAAGAAGTTTGTAGCCCAAAGGGTGAGACAATCAACAAGCACAACACGCCCATTCACATCATATCGGCTAAGATACTTTTCCTCCTCGATGTTAGTCCATTGTGCTCTGCGACGCTCTTGGTGTCTCCTTACACGTTCCCGAAATTCTTCATCCCAAACATGAGCCGTGGCAAGATAGACAGGGTTGGACGAGAGGCTCAATGCCCTCTTCTCGGCATACACACTCTTTCCTGAGCGTTGTCCTCCTATAATGAGTATCATCTTTTTCATAATATATGCTCTATCTCTTTAAGTTCATTCACTACAAAGGCTACTGGTTTAGGGGGTATAAAATCCTTTTGCCAACGATTAAAGAGCATTCCATCTATACCTACACTCTGTGCACCAAGGATATCTGTCTCATAATTGTCACCAATCATCAGAGTATTTTTCGAATTTGCTCCTGTCTGCTGCAATGCATATTGCCAGAAAGCAATAGCAGGTTTTGCAATACCCACATCATCAGAAGTGATGATTGTATCAAAATAGCCAATCAGTCCTGATGAGGTCATTTTGATGATTTGATTCTTCCTCACACCATTACTACATATATGCATCCTGTAACCCTTCTCTCGTAAATTCTCCAAAAGGTGTACGGCTCCTTCTATCAATCCCTTCTGCACAACACATAAATTCAGAAAGGCCTCATTCACTTCCATACAGAAAGCCTCTTGAGGAGGCACATCTGACAATTCACTCAAAGGATTCATGAAACGTTGTTGATCCAATTGATCTCGTGTTATTTTCCCATGTGCATACTGATTCCATATCTTCGTATTCGACCGCCAATAGTGTTGCACAAAAGTATCGAAATCTCCAGCATAGACCTCTAAATGGAAACTTTCAAAAATCTCCTTTAATGCTATCATCGCATTGCCATATGTATCATAGAGCGTATCGTCTAAGTCAAGAAACAGATCTGTATATTTCTTCATAAATGAGTCTTTAATGATTTCTTTTCAAAATGATAGACAAGGCCACAGGAGCTCCAATCAGTGCAGTAACAGAGTTGATAGGCAAAGCACCCTCAAATCCCGGCAAACGAGCAATCAGATTGCACACCAAAGCCAATGAAGCTCCACACAACATGGTGGCAGGCAACAACACACGGTGGTCTGCTGTAATGAACAATCCTCTACACAAATGAGGAACTGCCAAGCCTATAAACATAATCGGACCACAATATGCTGTGACAATAGCAGTGATGATACCAGCAGAACAGACAACTAACATCTTTGCTCTGCGCAAGTTCAAACCTAAATTAGCAGCATAGAGTTCTCCTAATTGAAGAATATTGAGAGGTTTAGCCAACAACATAGTGAGCGGTAAACATATGCTCATCAGGGTCACAAATACATATACCTGTCCACCTGTAACTCTTGAAAAACTTCCTAAGCCCCAGATGACATAAGCACGAATATCTTCTTCGCTTGAGAAATATTTCAGAACGCCAATGACAGCAGAGGCAATATACCCAATCAACACACCCACTATAAGCAAGGTCACATGGCTGTCCAGACGCTGTGAGAGATATACGATAATGAACATTACTACCATAGCACCACTGATGGCGGCCAAAGTAAGAGCTGTATTACCAAACACACCAAAGCGAGAAAACAGTCCTCCACCTATTGAGCCACTCAATAACACCACAAAGGCAACCCCCAAACTGGCGGCACTGGAAACTCCCAGCACTGATGGACCTGCCAAAGGATTTTGAAACACTGTCTGCATCTCCAGACCTGCCACTGACAGGCCTGCCCCGCAAGCCAAAGCCGTAAGTGTTTGTGGCAGGCGAGTCTTTAAAATGATATTAGTCCATGCTTCTGAACCAATATCCTTTCCCATCAACACATCTATTGCATCATCTATAGGAATGTCCACCGAGCCAACAGTAAGATTAAGCAATATAAATATAGGAATGCTCACAATGAGCATCATCATGACACCTGACTTTCGCATATAAGATGTATTTCTACTTTCCCTTCCGGGAATACCGTTTGACAATGTTTTTGACAGAGGATTTTGATTTTCTCAAAGAAAGAAGGAGGCATACATTTCCAGAGTTCCCTTGCCATGGTGACACCTTCAATCTTGTCAGCATCCTCTCCTGCCACCTTTTTAAGAAAATCCTTGTCCATCTGTACCTTATGTGAATGAGTATCAAGATTTCCTGCAGCAAGTTTTACCGCCTTACCAATCATTATACCCATGATGACCTTTCTGAATCCTATCTGATGAGCCTTCTTGAGTGTTTCGCCCACAAAGTTACCATAGTGGACAGCACGTAGTTCTGGATATTTTTCCTTCAATGCCATCTCTCCATTCCTGCCTGAAACCAAACCTATCTCCTTACACCCTATTGCCCATGCCACTTCTATCTCCCGAGCAATGCTGTTGATAAATGCCTCATTGCTAAGAGGAGAAACAATACCTGTAGTGCCAATGATGCTAATACCACCTGTCACACCTACCTTTGTATTAAATGTGCGTTGAGCCAGTTCTTCCCCATGATCCACCGATATAGTGATACGACATCCCCTTGGAGTTAAGCGCCTCACCTCTTGTTGCATCATCATTCTTGGAGTTGCATTGATAGCAGGATCCCCCACAGGGATTCCCAATCCTGGCAAAGTTACCACACCAACACCCCGACCTCGCACAAACTCAATCTTTCCTGTATCATTCAATTCCACCTTCGCCTCAATTCTACATCCTCTCGTCACATCGGGATCATCACTATAATCCTTGACAACAGAAGCAACACCTTTCGATTCTACCCTCACAGGCAAAGCAACTTCTTCATCATCAGGAAGCATTACCTCCACCTTATCTAGCCTAACATTCTGCAAAACAGACAAAAGCGCAGCCTTCACAGCAGCAGTAGCACAGCATCCTGTGGTGAATCCACTTTTGAGAGGAAAAAATTCAGGCACAAACTGTTCAATGGCATGACGCAAACCATGTTTTCCATACACATAAGTCCATGTAGATGGTAAGACAGGACGTTTCACCACAAAAATCTTCAGTCCTAATTCCTTGGCTGCTTCTATCTTCTGCTGATAGCCACCACTATCCCCACTCTCTTTGGTCAAGATAGCATCACAACCCGACTCCTGCATCATCTGTTTCTCTTGCAGAAGAGAAGGAATTTTATTATCAGAAGAATAAAATTTGAGATTTTCCAACGGGAAACCCGATCTTTTGGCAATCTCCACACTTTCCTGACGATCCAATACACGAAAAAAGGTTGGATAAGATTTCCAATATTCTCTCATCTTAGAGATGGTTTGTACACCGCTCATAGCCAAAAGGCATCTCGAAGGCATCTCGAAGAGTTTACGAACAGCTTCAGTATAATCTCGACAGTAAATAATACCAGACTCATGTTCACTAAAATGGCGTTGCAACCTCACTACAGGTATACCCACACGATCAATCGTCTGGTGTAGAACCTGAGCAAAAGGATGAGCTGCATCAACAATACACTTGATTTCTTTCTCCTGACAAAAACGCAACATTTCGTCCTGTGTCATTTCACCCGTCAATCGAATGCCATGACACAAATCCAACTGCTGTGTGTCGCCTTTCGTTGAGTAATAGAAAGGCTTTCCTGCCTGTTCGCAGACCTCTACAGCAACTCGTCCTTCCGTTGTTCCGCCAAAGACAAGAATCATAAGTTATTTACCTTTTCTAAACAAGTGAGTAAAATTTTTATCGTAGAGTTTACTCAAACCATGACGATTATCAATAGCCTCTCCCACCACAATCATTGTTGTGAGTGTGAGGTGATTGTCAATGATTATCTTGGTCAAATCCTTGAGTTGTCCTCTATAAATACGCTGGTCTTTCCAAGTAAGCTTATAACATGCTGCAACAGGTGTCTCTGGGGGATAACCACCGTCCAATAGTTGCTGCTGAACTTTCTCTGCTATAGATGCAGAGAGGAATATGCACATGGTACTCTGATGAGATGCAAGCAAATTCAGTTGTTCCTTATCAGGCATAGGCGTGCGGCCTTCTCCACGAGTGAGAATGATGGTCTGGCACTTCTCTGGAATGGTGAATTGACTACGCAATTCTGCTGCCGCAGCCAGAAAACTACTGATGCCAGGAGTGATGTGATAGTCCATTCCGTGTTCATCAAAAAAAGCCATTTGTTCCTGAATAGCACCATAAATACATGGATCACCTGTATGAAGCCTAACGACCAACTTTCCCTGATCATAAAACTTCTTCATCAACTCAAACTGCTCCTCAAGATCAAGATCTGCACTACTCCTTACCGTAGCACCCTTTTTAGCACAATATGTCAATTCTCTTGGTACTAAACTACCCGCATAGAGAATGAGGTCTGCCTTCTCCAACCACTTACGACCACGTACACTCACCAGATCTGGATCACCAGGACCTGCACCCACTATCTCAACATGTCCTTTCTTCTCTACCTGACCATCTTGCGCTAAGGCAAAGGTATAGTAATCGGTCGTCTCTTCTGTCACCAGACATCCCTTTTGTTTCTCCACAACTAGCAATCCTCTTTCTGCACAAACTAAAGCCGATGCTTCAGCCACACCATGACAACCTGTTACCTCAAACACCTTCTCATTAGGATGAGGTATTTCAATCTTCTCCAATTCGTCGGCTGAGAATATTTGTGTGCGTGCCCAAGGCATAAGTTCACTCAATCGAGCCAACATCTCCTCATCTTTCTTCAGTTCAATACTGCCAATAGAAGCGATAGACTCCTGCGCATAACCAGCAGACTGAATTTCACCAAGCAATTGTGATGCAGCCTCTGCAGGCACATCCTTCTGACAGCCCACACCGAGATGCAGGCATCTTGGAAAATACTGAATGGAGGGTTTCCTTTTCTCTGCATAAATATGAGGAGAGACCAGAATCAGCAGACGGAAATCGCTTTTCTCACTCTGCAGATAATCCTGATAGCAATGAAAGATGGTGACATGTTCTGGACAAGTTGATACCAACTGGCGAGTGCCCTCATCTTCTTGTTCTATAACCAACGCCGTTCTCTCTTTATTCACAAACAATGCTATCACCTGATTCATCTCCTGCCGAGAAAGTTTCTCCAAGCCCCATCCATTGTTGCGTGCCAATGTATCAAGCGCCCACAGACCTTCGTTATCGCTCTGCGTAGTGATAATAGGCTCGCCACCTATGACCATGGCAATCTGACGAGCCAATTCATTTGCTCCACCCACATGACCACTCAACACTGGAATGGCATACTTTCCCAAAGAATCCACACACACCACTGCAGGGTCTTTGTATTTATCGTGAATGAGTTCCTGTATCTTTCTCACACAGATACCCAAAGCACCTATGAAGATGACAGCCTCACCGCTAAATGAGAGTTTTTCTTTTTCTATCAACTGAGCCAACTTTTGACCCGCTTCGTTAATATATTCAATGTGTATCATAAGCTTTCAATATTGTAATGGGATGAAAATCATTGACTGTTATGGTCGCCCATTCTTCACAGGTCATACCTACATTTTCCACACCTTCAATAAAGGCTTGGCAACTCTCAGAACTTACCGAATTGAACACAATACAACCATGAGGATTGAGCACAGCATGTATCCGAACTATCATTTCTTTCAGTTTTCCGCCATGCCCACCAATAAATACAGCATCTGGACTTTGTAAATGAGAGAAGTCTGTCGTACAAAAATCTTCAATAATCGTATGAATGCCTGGAGTCCCAAACTTCTGACTGTTAAGTATCATCAGCTCTCTTCCCTCCTCTCTCACTTCAAACGAAGTGACATGTAAACAAGGAAAAAGCAATTTAGCCTCTATACTAATACTGCCTGTACAAAATCCCACATCCCAAAAAGAACTTTTATTTGCCAACTGAAGAGCCGCAATAGTACTCAATCGAATGGGCATCTTCGTGATCATCTTCTTACGTCCATTGAGCAAATGAAACTGGTCATCAGGAATACCAAAGACTCTCTCTCTTGGATATTTTTGTTTAAGAATCAGACAATTGGGATTTGAGTATGCCACATGTTCATTGTATCTGCTCACACGTTCTTTATCCTCATTGCCCAGATTCTCGCCCACAATCATCTCATAGTTGGTGTAGCCATACTGTAGCATGCGCTGCCAGATGGCATGAGGAGTCTTGTTGCGGTCTGTGAGACAACCGATAAGCACCTCGCCACGAATAAGAGCCTCATCAAAGGCATCCCATGGACGACCCGTGAGTGAAACAGCATGCATTTCATGATAAGGCATATTTAATCGATGAGCCAAGGTCTGAAGTGAATGAAATGCAGGATACACCTTCATCTCACAGTCTGGGAACACGCGTTGTACAGTAGAAGCAAAACCATAAAAGAGCGGATCGCCAGAGGCAAAAACAATGATGTCTTCATACTGCTCATATCTCTCAAACACCTGATTGAGAGGTACTGTTATATCAAGCCACAAAGCATCTACAGGCAAGAAATCCTGCATAATCTCATGATGACGCTTGCCACCTGAAAAGACTCTTCCACCAACAATGACTGCAGTAATCTCTGGGGAAAACCACTGCTGACGGCTGTCGCTAATTCCGATGATACTACATGTACGCATAAGATTACATCATTATGAGGAGGAAACACTTAAACATCCCTTCCTGGTTTCAACTGTGCCGCATCATCATAGGTCAAGACACTGTTGGTCAGCGTGGCAGCAAGATTACTACCACCTTTGCGCCCATCGATGATGATTTTGGGAATATCCCTCAAAGTCTTGACAGCATGCTTGCTCTCCTCCACATGCACAAAGCCCACAGGAGCACCTATAATTCCTGCTGGATGGCATTTTCCCTTACGAATTAGTTCGCAAAGTTCAAGCAAAGCAGTTGGAGCATTGCCAAATACATAAAGCGCATTAGGATGTTCTTCTGCTGCCAGACGCATACCAGCCTGAGCTCGAGTAATATTCTTCTCTTTAGCCATCTCCACACCACGAGGATCATTGATATAGCATACCACCTCTATGCCAAGACGTAGGAGAGCCCCTTTTCTAATTCCACTGGCAGCCATGGTCACATCAGTCACTATCGTCTTCAACATTCCATTCTGCACTTTCTCATATAGACGAGTAGTGGCATCATCATCCATCCACAAGAGATGCTCCATATCAAAATCGGCTGTAGTGTGAATGGCATGCAACATAGGCCAAAGTTTCCAGAGTGGCATATCTGGGTTTTGCAGTTCTTTACGAATCTTCTGGAAAGACTTCATCATAATTTGCTGACCCACCCTCGACTTATCCCCAACATCTTCACACTGTGTGTCGCCATAGTAGCCACGAGGAGTGATGAACTTTTTGTTCCAACAGAACGATTGACTGTTACCAACAATCACTATTGTAAACATATCCACATCTTCTGGATCGAACTCAGCCAAAGTTGTGACCTTCACCTCCTCTCCCTCACGACCAGCCTGTCTCACATATCCCACCACCTGGTCTTCACTTCTGTGCTGAAGGAAAATTTCCTTCAGTCTATGAAGTTGCCAATAACGACCATTACTCTTAGGATTATAGATTGCCGTGATGAAATCAGCAGCTGCTGCTGCCTTGATACGTTTCTCAATGAGTTGCCAAGGAGTCATCAGATCACTAAGACTAATGACACAAAAGTCATGTCCCATTGGAGCCCCCAACAGAGAGGCTGCCTTTTGAAATGCACTGATACCTGGCAACACCACCAATTCCACATTTGAAAGTCTCTCTCTCTTCATCTCCATCATGAGAGGAGCCATACCATAGATACCTGCATCACCACTACTGATGACACAGACAATCTTGCCCTTTTCAGCCAGGTCAAAAGCCTGTTCAGCCCTATCACGCTCTTTCTTCATGCCCGTGTCAAAACACTGTGCACCCTCATGCAGATAAGACCTGATAAATTGGAAATAATAGTGGTAGCCCACAATGACATCACTCTCCGATACAGCCTTGAGCACAGCAGGAGTAATATCTGCCGAATCACCTGGACCAATGCCTACTATATATATTTTCCCCATGATGGTCAATGTTTTTGAGTTATTAAATTCTAACACTCATGCTCACATAGAACGAACGTCCAGGAGAAATGGTGGAGAAATTAGAATTCCAATATGAATTATCTCGTTTGTTAAAGATATTTTCCACACCTATGCCTGGTTCAATCACACAGTTTCTAAGTGTGATGATATGATGAGTGGCTAAATTCCACATTCCATAACCACTGGCATAACCATAAGTAGAACTATAACGCTTGCTCTGCACATGTCCATTCAGACAGACATTGAGATGATAGTTACCCCAATCCTTATCCCAAGTTGCATTAAACGTAGCCGTATGTCTTACACTCTTATCCACAGGAGATTCCATTTTCTCATATTCTTGAGAACGCTTGTTGAGGGTAACAGTCTCTGCATTTGAATCTGTAAAGATATAACCTCCACCCACTGTGAAACCGTATGGCAGAATAAACTTCATATTCATGCTTGCTCCCTTAACTGTTGCCTTATCAATGTTGTCACGTCTTCTGATAGTAGTCCATCCTTCATCTGCAATAGCAGTCAGTTCTGCGCTATTTGCAATCTCATCCTTTGTCAAGGTACGATAATTAATCATATCCCTAATCTTATTGATGAAACCATTCACACTCACACTCATCCAATGATTAGAATATTCCAGATTGGCATTCCAGAAATGATTCTTCTCTGCCTTCAGAACAGGATTATTAATAGTGTATCGAGAAGTGGTTTTGGCCTGATCTGTGGCATAAAGTTGTGACAAAGTAGGCGTACGATAGCCACTGGCATAACTAACACGAGAGCGGAAGCCATCTAAATGGAAGAAGAGTGAAGCATTAGGCGAAAAGTTTGATCCGAAATGCTCGTTCTCTGTATAACGAAGACCCGCCACACCAGACAAATAAGAAGTAATTTCAACCTCATCTTGTGCAAAGAAGTTATAACTATTTGTAGTCTCAAAATCAATCTGATCACTATTGCTGGACAATGTTTCCTGCACAAATTCCACACCTGCAGAAAGTTTCATGATGGGTGACAGGCGGAAGATTCCCTTCAGTGTTTCATTCGTATAGTGGGTACGCTTACGTGTCTCCTCATAAGATTCCTCCTTAGCAGTCTGCCAATAATCATACTTAGACACGTAGTTATCGCTATACGCATCCAAATAGAGGTGAACATTCTTATTAGGCACAAATCTCGCGCCACCACCATAAGTGTAGGACTTGTGATGCATATCATAAGTGTACGCCTTCTTTTCCGTATAAGAGTATGATTTCTCACCTGTAGATGAATTGGTTGTACTCTTTTGGGTAAAGTAGGAAGCATCCTGAGGGCGGTTTGTACGATGGTCATAGTAATTAAGTTTCAAATAAGCCGACCACTTGTCATCAAAAGTCCACTCCATCCTCTCGCCCACATTGTGACTACCATAGCCCTGCGACATTGGGCGTCCAGTAAGCTTAAGCACCGTCTCATCACCTTCCTCAAAAGCCTGATAGTGGTTCACCTGCCAGTTGTCTGCCTTACTATAATGATAATCTGTCTGACTGGAAAACTGACCAGACTTCACACCTACATTGATAATTTGGTCAAAGCGACCTTTACTCATCACCTTTGTTTTAGACAAAGCTTCAACATTCTTTTCAGGATTGGCTGTAATCACATTCACCACACCTGCAATAGCGTCACTACCATAGAGTACGCTGGCAGCACCACTCAGAATCTCTATGCGCTTGATATTGCTGACATTGATACGATTCCAACGATCATCCCCACTCACACGTTTTCCATTCTCAAGAATCACGATATAACCGTCGCTTACACCATTAAAAGAAAGAAAAGTACCCATACCATTAGTAGTGGTAGTGATATTGCTGGACAAGCGAGTGAGTGCTTCCTCAAGATTTGTCACATGAGCATCATGCAATTCCTTTGCTGTAATCACTTTCATTGGTACAGGCGAGTTGTTCGCCCTATGAAAAGTACCAGTACCAGTCACCGCAACAGGGTTTAACTCCTTCACGGCAATCGTTTCTGTTTGTGCTGTTGCCGTCATGGCAGTTCCCATCAGAAACATAAATAATAATGTCTTGTTATTCATTCTTCTTTTTAAACGATATGTATTAGTTATTATTGTTTTTGTCAAGTAAGATAGTTGTATAAACGTGAAATTGTCAAACCCACGTTAGATTATCCACATGTTCACTCTTTACTCTTCACTTTCTTATAGTACATGGGCTTATACTCCTTCAGCAACTCTGGATGAAGAACCTTCACAAAATCTGCCAGAACCAACTGAGGCTGCACCCCTGCCAATTCACGATATGGTGTTTCTGCAAGATTGCAGAAGAGCACCTGTTTCTTCTTATAGGCATCCATCGTAGCATATCGATCATCCTCCTTGGATAAAATCTCCAAAGTGAATTCTCCATCAAAAGAACCATCTATCTGCCAAAAGTCTGCATGAATGCCTCTGGCATAGACAGTCTCAAAATCCAAAGTCGTTCCACCCGAATCCTCATTATCCTTCATGATGTAGTCTGCTCCCGCATCTTTGAAAATCTGAGCCATATAACTCTTTCCACCCACTATATACCACCCATCTCTAATCTGTCTTCCACTTATGATAGTAGGCATCTTTTCTTTAGAAACCAACTCACTCACCTCTTTCTTCAGAGCAAGATATTCCTTTTCTATATGGTCAAACACAGCATTCGCACGCTGAGTTTCGCCCGTGAGCAATCCAATGAGTTTAATCCATTCAGCCTGACCAAGTGGATGACTCTCCTTATAGCCATGATGAGAGATGAGCGGAATGCCACAATCCTTCAATGCCTCAAATCCGCCATGCTTAGATGCACTCACAAAAATAAAGTCAGGACGGCAGGCAATGACTGTCTCTATATCAAAGTTTCCCTCTTTGCCAATCATCACGGTCTGTCCACTCTTCATCTGCTCTTTCATCTTTGGAGAGAAAAGATTTCGCAGGCTATTCATACCGACAATTCGTTCTTCCAACCCCAAAGCCTCAAAGTTTCCCAATTGCAAAGCAGTGGTACAAATGAAACGATGTTTAGACTCCTTAATTACATATTCCTCCGTGCGACCATATTTGGCTGACGGGTCAGGATTTGATATGCTTACATGAATGCCATCTGCTTCATAACTTACCTGAAGCCCCTTCGCATAACGAATCTCAATAGTATCAGAATATTGAGTTGCATCCATCCATGCAGAATCCAACTCATGATAGAGCGCATGAGCAGTAACAGTATCCGTAGTTCTCCTGTTCACACAAGAAACCAGAACAAACAATGATATGATTAAGAAGAGAGTTTTTTTCATTCCGTCTGTTAAAAAGAGGAGAGGAGACCGCCTGAAATGGAGATTTCCAGACGATCACCTCAACTTTTAATTGATATAGTTTAAAGTGATAATGAAGTTATTCCTCTGGGTGCATTGAATGATAGAAATCCTCAAGAATCTCTGCATCCTTGGTGTGCTGAATCCACACATTGCGTATATCCTCCACCTCAAGCATACCAAGAAGAGTAGCAGTCACCTCATCATAGTTCTGATGCAAGAAGTACTCCAACCAACTGTTATCCTCGCTTTCCGGTTCGTCCTCATCCCAGTACTCATTACCCCTACCTGCCATATCGTTGTGACCGTGATCACCACAGATACTCATCAGGCAGTGAAGAGAAATCTTACCGCTAGTGATACCAGCATCCTTCATACGAGCATACACATCCTGCTTGAAGTTATCCTTCATATCTACAGTACCCACAAAGTAATTCTTGTTGAACTTCTGAAGTTCCGTTTCCAACTGGGTGTAACGTATATTAGCCTTGTAAGTGTCATAAGAATCAGGATTGCCATGTCCCATAAAGAGCACAGCACCTTCAGCAGCCTTATCCGCATAGTTTTTATTCAGGAGTTGAGCCACATTCTTCACTTCATCCTCTGTGCTGAGAAGTGGAGCACCCAATCTGATATGCCCCTCATTGAGATAAGCCAGATAGCGATCATCAAGATCACCAAGGCTATTATTGGCAAAATCCTTGATGTAATTGACCACACGTGCAAATTCCTCACCAGGAATCACCTGAAGAGACTGCACTGTAATATCCTTATATTTAGCCTCTGCCAAAGCGTGAAGCCAAAAGTTGGGAGCATAATAGTTGCGTCTTGCAATATTACCCTCTTCATCTGTGTTCTGGCCCGCAGCAGCACGGTTGATGCAGATAGCCGAACTGAAACTCACATAAATGTCACAATCAGGGAATTCCTTCTCATAAATAGCCCTTGTTTCATCAAATGCCAAGAAAGCATTGTTCCAAGTTGAACCGAAAGCAACAAGAAGAATAGCCTTGTCATGCTTCTTCTGAGTTCTGACCTGAGTATCTACTGCCTTCTGATAAGTAGCATAGTTACCAGAATTGCCGTCATCATCATTAGAACATGACGAGAAAGTGAACGCCACAGTGGCGATGGCCATTACAGCCCAAAGTAAAGATTTAAATTTCATTTGTTTGATATTTTATGGATAATATATAAAGTGAAATACGATTGAATCACTAATCATCTACCGCCTCATCGTCAGAAGACCTTTTCATCTCTCTCATCTTTATCTTCTTTCCCTGATTGAACTTCACATTGAAACCTACATACACCGTGATTCCCGAACTGTTTGTTCCCAAGTGATAAGGACGCATGGTCCTATCCACATAGTTGAAGATATTGTCTATACCCGCATTCAGTCTAAAAGCAAGAGGTCTTCCCGAAAGACCTATATCATGAGTGGTGTTCAGTCTCCAAAGCTGGAAAGGAGCACCATTACCATTATTCTGATAATAACGTCGGCTGCTGCCACGAGTGCTCAAGTTCACGCCCAGCTGATACTTAGGCACAAACCGATGCGTCCAATTCACAAAGGCATTCCACTTGCTTCTGGCCGCACCATCAATCGTCACATTCTGAAGCCTATGCTTCTTCATGTCATATTGGTGAGCCTTGGTGTCAAGCCAACTGTAGTTTCCTCCCAAAGTCAGTTCTTTAGACATCTTATAAGAAAGATTCACATCCACCCCCATCGTGCGGGCATCTTCCATATTCATATATTTACGTGCCACCACCTCACCACTTCCATCACCGCTATAAGATGAGGTCACATCCTTAGGGATCTCGCTCACAGGCACATTCACCAGCGCAATCATGTGATCCAGCACGTTGCGGTAGAGGGTAGCAGATACTGTCAATTTTCTTCCCCTATACTCCAATCCTGCACTGTAGTAGTTACTTGTCTGAGCCTTCAGATCCGTATTACCCATGTTGAAGAACTGTGTTGCGCCCATCACATGAAGGTAGCGGTAGTAAAGTTCTTTAGTGGTAGGAGTCTTAAAGCCCTGACTCCAGCCCAACCTGAGACGGAAATCTCCTAAAGCAAACATAGTGCTTATCTTCGGGGTGAAACGATAGCCATAGTTCTCATTATGGTTGAGTCGCATTCCCACCGTGAGATTAAGCCAAGGAACATGATTGAACTCATCCTGCACATAGATGGCTTGTGACTGATCATCCACTGTTCCCCTCACCGTACGCATAGGAGATTTGAGGTAATCATAACGGTACATCAAACCTGCGCTGATTGTCTGACTGTAAGGCAATGCAAACACACCTTTCAAGTTAGCCATCACCCGTTGCTGATCACTCTGCAGATTCTTCTGTCCTCTGAAATAAGGGAAATAGTTGGTGAAGTTGCCCATCGGGTCATAACCATCAGAAAGCGTGGTTGCTGTATATTTATAGTAATAAGCATGTTTGTTCCAATCCACATCCAACGTCAAGAAATCAGTGTCGTTGATTGTCCACTTAGATCCAACTCCTGCGCTGGCATTCCTATACATCAAGTCATAGGTATAGACATCACAGCTCGGATGCGTTCCGTTCTGAGGTCGGTTGATGTTCTTATTGTAATACATGCCCTCTGCATAGAGTTCCAACTTCTTGACAGGTTGGAAATTCAATCTCTCAGCAATCTGCCAGTTGGTGTACTTGTTCAAGGTCATCGTTTTGCTGTCCTCAAACACCTGAGCCTCTGCAAACTCACGCGAAGTATTTTTCCATCCATCCGTGTGCTGAAGTTGAAAGTTCGTGTAACTGGTCCACTTTCCCCAACTCAGCCCCACTCCATCATGCTGGCGCAAGTCATTGTGAGAACCATAGCGAGTGGTGTTCTCCAGATAAAGCCCACTGCCCGAATGCTTCTTTGTGATAATATTAATCACACCTGCCATAGCGTCACTACCATACAAAGCAGACTGCGCACCCTTCACAATCTCTATACGCTCAATATTGTTAGGGTCAATGAGTCCCAAGTCATTCTCTCCTCCCACATCGCCATGAATGCGTTTGCCGTCAATCAATATTAATATGTAGGAATTGCCAAGACCGCCCAACTGCATCTGACTACCCATATCTCCCTCGCTGAACGCAAACGAGGCAGTAAGACCACCCAGTATATCCTCCAGATTCTTACCCCCATAACTTTCCAGCATCTTGCCAGAGATGATTTCTGTCTGCACAGGTGCATTGCGGAGCAGACGCTCTGTGCCCGTTCCTGTCACAACCACTTCTGGCAATGAGTCAGCCTTCTCCTGGCCACACATCAAACCATAAGAAATCACTACCGCAAGAGCGGCACATATCATCTTTTTATTCATCTTTTGATTTTGAGGTCTCTTATTCCTGAGAGCTTATCAATGAATGAAGTGGCAGGTCTTCTGACTTTCCATAAAACCAGCGCCTTCCTATGTCCTTCCGTCAAAGGGATTCCGAAGAATCAAACACAGTGGCTGCAAATGCTGATTTCTACAAACATGGATTACAGCTGCAGGTACAGTTCAGGTCTTTCACCTGATTCCCTTGCACAAGACACCATCATGGCATCTCGTTACCAACATCATTGCAAAGTTACACACTATTTATGATTTGTAAAGGAAACGCCCTCCCTTTCTTTCTTTTATTAACATAATTTAGCAACTCCAACCGCTTTTCTTCCATATACATCCCTGTTCACCTCATGAGAACAATTTGCCCACATGCATCATTCATACTCCAGTGCGGAACAAGCACCGCCTTTCAACCCAACAGAAATCCCTTATGCAGAGCCCACGCAATTCATGTGCACAAACCCTATCCAGCCACCAAGAGACACTCGCCCATCCACATCCAATTGACGTGAAACAATCATCCAATTGACACGAAAGAATCATAAAGAAGAATCCTTCACACACAAACACCCCCTCCCCACACTTCCACGAGCCTTCGAGATGCCTTCGAGATGCCTTCGAGATGCCTTCGAGACGCCTTCGAGAGGAATTTTGAAAAATTCCGACACCTTTTTCTTGACCCATTTGTCAAATGCCTGTCTTTTTGACCATTGAAATATCCAAACTCAAGAAAAAAAGGTTTAGTTTTTGCAGTATGCCACATTTCCACTACCTTTGCATCCAGAAACAAGAAACAGTAATAACTGGTTTATTTATGATACATTATTTTTCTGCCACAGGCAACAGCAAATATGTTGCAGAGCGCATAGGCAAAGCCATTGGAGAAGAAGTCTGCTCCATCGGAAAAATCCCTGCTGATATTACACTGAAAGACAATGAAGTCGTGGGGCTTGTAGCCCCCACCAACTGGCTGGGAGCATCCCTTCTGGCACGCGAGTTCATGATGAAAACCCATTTCGCCACAGCCCAAAACAACTACTTCTTCTATGTGGCAACCTTCGGTCTTCTGCCTGGAGCAAGCGGCGAGGACGCACGCCGTCTGCTGGCAGGCAACGGCATTGCCCTCGATGCCTCTTTCAGCGTTCACATGCCAGAGAACTTCACACCCCTCTTCAGCGTCAATAACAAGAAGAGCATAGCCAAGACACTTGAGAAAGCAGAAAGCAAGATAGACCAAGTGATTGAGCAAGTGAAGAACAGAGTGAAAGGCAACCACACCTGTGTGCGCCTCCCCTACTTCATGCGACAAGTGATGAGTGTGCTCCTCTCATACGAGCAACAGACCAAACGCTTCCGTGTGGATGAGAACACATGCATTGGATGCTCATTGTGCTACAACACCTGTCCCGTGCAAGCCATCTCCATGAAACCCAACAAAGACACTCAAAATCGAGGCATGCATCCAGAATGGACAAGCGAGAAATGCGCCATTTGCCTTGGCTGCCTCCACCGCTGTCCTAAGAATGCCATCAACTATGGAGGCAGCAAGGGGCATGGTCAGTATCTCAACCCTAACACGAAGATTTAGGGAAACACATGACAAAGACAGAAAAAGATCAGAGGACAGTACGCATGATGATTGCCCTCTACTGCACGCACAAACTGAAAAACGAAGAAGACCGAAAAGACTATGCAGAGTTGGCAGACTATGCATGCCGGCGACTTGAACACTGCAGTTTTGGCGACAACAAGCCTGCTTGCAAGAACTGCCCCATCCACTGCTATGCTCCTCAGAAACGAGAGATGATGCGCAAGGTGATGAGGTGGGCAGGACCTCGCATGCTCCTCTACTCACCCAAAGCCTTCTTCAGGCATCTGGCGAATCACTAAGAGAGTCTATGACATACACAAAGAAGAGCGAGTGCACCCAATCGTCACTCGCTCTTCTTGCCATTTCTAAACACACCTTTCACCCAACCACCAACAGCCTTAGCACCTCGCTTTGTGCGGATAAGTGCCATAGACTTTTGATACCTTGCCTTCAGGTTATAGTATTTTTCCAACTGAATCTGCGTCATCTGCTTCTTGCAGGTCTTATACTCTCTGGTCAAAGACTTATGAAAGAGCTGGAGAGAATCCAAAGTCTCTGGCACTACAGTGCGACTATCAAGAGCCGCAACACCATCCACAAAGAGTTCATACTTGTTGAGGAAATCACTCACAGGGTCAGCCCACAAAGCCGACACACTGAAAAGCACCGCTAAATATGTAACAAATAATCTTTTCATATAACAGATTTTATTTTATCACCACAAAGATAGGCAAAGCATTCCAAAACAAAACCTGTTGGATGGAAAAATCGGGGAGATTTAGATTTTGTTCACACACAAGAGCGCATATTTACACACTATTAAGAAATGCCGAACACTTCTACGACACAAAACGCCTGTCCTTATCAAGTTGCTCCGTCAGTTTCTTCTGGCAGAAACGTTGCATGAAATAGAAGAGGACAAGCAAGATGACAAGACTGAAATAACCTACGACAGGCATAGGCTCCAGCAAAGAATTGTAGATGCCATGAGCCAAGAAAGGGGCAAGAAAAGTCATCACCAGATGTCTGAAACGACGACCACCAAAGTGATAGAGCGAATAGAAGTAGCCCATGAGCACAGCAAAAGCATAATGCCCCGGCACAGAAAGCAGACCACGGAAGATGGCCAACCACACCCACCCATCCTGAGCATTATCGATGAGGTAAAACACATTCTCCACCACAGCAAAACCAAGACCCACAAATACCGCATACGTAATGCCGTCAAAATGCTCGTCGAAGAAGATATTCTTGCGGAGCACAAACCACAGCATCAGCAGTTTCAACGATTCCTCCGTGAACGCAGCCACCATAAAGGAATCAACAGCATTCTCCAAGAAACCCTCCGCCTCTCCATCGCCAAAGAGGAGCGCATCAATGCCCAGTTCAATGAAGATGGCAGGCACGCAAGTACACATGCCCAACACAAAAGCCTTGACCAGCAAGGATATAGGCTCTTTCTTAGAGTCCTTTATAAATATATAAATGAGAAACGCAAGCACCGGCAACACGCCCGCTATCATCATCAACAAGAATTCCATATCTATAATAGGCTTGATATTTGTTTTGAATAGATTGCATTGCAAAGGTACACAAATTCCTGTTCACCTACAAATTTAAGCGTCTCTTTTTCCTCTCTTCACTTTGCCCACAAGACCAAAGACAAGAAGACACAAGCCAGAACCATCCCTCTCCTTCGCCCTTTCTCTTTTTCCAAATAAAAAGTTCCAATACTTTAAACCTATTCATCATCAGCACGGTCATATAAAACAAAAGAAGCACAAAATAAAACAACGTGACAACTATTTCAATAAAAACAACTAAAAAAGACACGACTATGATGAAGAAATTATTTATCTCAATGGTGGCAGTGCTCATCTCACTCTCATCATTTGCACAGCAACCAGGCGGACAACGCCGTGAGTTCAAACCTGAAGACACAGCCACACGTCAGGCCGACCGAATGAAAGAAACTGTGAAACTCAGCGACGAGCAGTACAAGAAAGTCTATGACCTCTTCCTCAAGCAGGCCAAGGAAAGCCAGGCAAGAATGCAGGAGGCGCAGGAAAAGGGCGAGCGTCCACAGTTCAACCGTGAGGACATGCAGAAGCAGCGCGATGCGCAGAATGCTGCCATCAAGGAGATTCTCACAGCAGAACAGTGGGAAGCCTACGAGAAAGCGCAGCAAGAACGCCGCGGACGTCAAGGACAAGGTGGCTTCGGCGGTGGACAAGGCGGCTTCGGTGGCAGACAAGGCGGTCCACGCCAGCGTCCACAAGGAGGCAACAATCTATAAAATCATTTTATCAATTAGGAGCGGAAGGGTGTCAAGAAATGGCGTCCTTCCTTTTTCATTTATTTAAAGACTCAGCTTAAACCTTTTCCCTCTCATCTTGTCTTATCCAACAGAGACTACTCTCTACAATCTTTTAACAACTAAACTTTTTTTACTAAACCCAATCATTCATTATGAAAAAGATGATCATTACCATGATGATGGCTGTTGTATCGCTTTCATCATTCGCCCAGTTCGGAGGCGGACAAATGAGTTTCAAACCAGAAGATATGGCCACACGCCGTGCAGAACAAGTAAAAGAGGCTGCCAAGACCACCGACGAGCAGTACAAGAAGGTCTATGACCTCTTCCTCAAGCAGGCCAAGGACATGGATGCCAAGATGAAGGAAGCACAGAGCAACGGTGGAGGCTTCCCACAGTTCAACCCTGAAGACATGCAGAAGCAACAGGAGGCTCTCAACAAAGCACTCAAGGAGATTCTCTCCGAAGAGCAGTTCCAAGCATACCAGAAGGCTCAAGAAGAGATGATGAAACGCTTCCAGCAGGGTGGCGGGTTTGGTGGAGGACAGTAAGACCTATCCTGCATGGCATGCGCCACATATATAAATACATCGGGAGACCATTCTGCTGAACGGTCTCCCGATTCTTTTTCCCCACCTCCCTTCTGCCCCGACAACGACACCGACCAGCGAAGCAGAATAGGTCATTCAGCAGGGTTTTCTACAGCCTTGACAGAGAAGAAAAGGGCAAGACAGGCAGGAGTCATGGCATAAAGAAGGATTGCGTGAAAGAAAAATCGTCTAATATTTGTGTAGTTAAAATAATGTTTGTATCTTTGCCTCAGAGGCAAACCACCTATTTGCATGCCAACAATCGAATGTAAAAACTAAATTATTCACTTTTAATTGAAAATCATTATGCTGAAGAAAACAAAAACTATCTGCATGTTGCTCATCCTGTGGATGATCTCATGCCCCCTGTTTGCACAGACTCCCGAGATTTATTCCATTCTTGAATCAGACGGTACCCTGACCTACTTCTACAATTCAAAGAAAGACGAGTACACTGGCTCCGGCACAGTATTCTCTGGTAATGAGGCTTTTGTGCAAAGAAATGAGGATGTCATCAAATGCGTCTTCGACCCTTCGTTTAAAGATACCCCCCTTATCTCCTCCTTTAGTCGCTTTTTCTATTACAATAACAACATGACCTCCATTGAGGGGCTTGAGCATTTGAACACTGAAGGTGCGACAGACATGTCAGAAATGTTTTTTGCTGCTCCTCCCTTACTAACCTTGACTTGAGCAGTTTCAACACGAAAAACGTAGAGAGCATGTACTTTATGTTTAATGACTGTTCTTCCCTTACCAACCTCGACTTGAGCAAGTTCGACACAGGAAAAGTGACGAGCATGGAAGGAATGTTTTCTGCCTGTTCCTCCCTTGTCAGCCTCGACCTAAGCAGTTTCAACACAGGGAACGTGACGAACATGGGTACTATGTTTTATTCTTGCTCCGCCCTTACCAGCCTCGACTTAAGCAGTTTCAATACAGAAAATGTGAAGAGCATGTGCGACATGTTTCTGGGCTGCTCATCTCTTGAGAATCTCGACCTAAGCAAATTCAACACGGGAAAAGTAACGGACATGGGTTCTATGTTTTGGAATTGCTCCTCCCTTACCAGCCTCGACTTGAGCAGTTTCAACACAGAAAATGTGACGGATATGTGCAATATGTTTTACTATTGCTCCTCCCTTACCAGCCTCGACTTGAGCAGTTTCAACACAGGAAATGTGACGGACATGAAATTAATGTTTTATTGTTGCTCCTCCCTTGCCAGCCTTGACTTGAGCAGTTTCAATACGGGGAATGTGACGGATATGTATTTTATGTTTTCTGACTGTTCTTCCCTTACCAGCCTTGACTTGAGTAGTTTCAACACAGAGTATGTGAGAAACATGAAATATACTTTCAACTATTGCCCACAATTAGAAAGGATTCTTGTAGGGGATGGGTGGAAAACAGACCGAGTGGCAGAGGG